>CAJBMJ010000355.1 GCA_903954045.1 uncultured beta proteobacterium
CCGGCACTGACTGCCATCACTGTTGTAATCAGCATGGCCATCAAGGCCAGCGGTACGGTGAGTGCCAAGCGCTCCAGAATCAGCTCGAACACCGGCGTACTGTAGGCGTAGCTTTCGCCCAGATTGCCAGTGAGCAGCCCACCGATCCAGTCACCATATCGTGCCAGCGCAGGCTGGTTCAGCCCCAGCTTTTCCGCCAGAGCCTGCACTGCTTCCGGCGAGGCATCTGCTCCCATCAGCACCTGCGCGGCATTTCCGGGAAGAATCTCAAGAACCAGAAAGACGACCACCGAGGCACCCAGCAGCGTGGCTATCAATGTCAACAGTCGCTTGGCGAAAAACAGGCTCATACCGCGCCGATAATACCCACCAAGGGCTTGAATTCTTTGGAAGCTCAGGCTCACGATACCGTTTTTCAACACTTCAGAAGGGTACATATGTCTATTTCAACCATCGGCATCATTGGCGCAGGCACCATGGGTAACGGCATCGCGCAGGCGTGCGCCGTGGTGGGTATCAACGTCGTTATGGTCGACATTTCAGAGGCGGCGGTTGCCAAGGGTATTGCTACTGTGGGTGGCAGCCTCGAGCGGCTGCTCAAGAAAGAAAAGATTACTGCTGCCGACCGTGACGCGGCGCTGGCCCGTATCAAGGGCAGCACCAGCTATGACGACCTCAAATCGGCGCAACTGGTGATTGAAGCCGCCACCGAGAACTACGACCTGAAGGTCAAGATCCTCAAGCAGATTGACAGCATTGTTCCTGCGGACGTGATCATTGCCTCGAACACTTCCAGCATCTCAATTACCAAGCTGGCGGCCGTTACCAGCCGCCCGGACAAGTTCATCGGCATGCACTTCTTCAACCCCGTGACCATGATGGCACTGGTGGAAATCATCCGTGGGCTGCAGACCAGCGACGCCACGCACGAAGCAGTGCAGACCATGGCCAAGGCGCTGGGCAAATCGCCCATTACCGTGAAAAATTCTCCCGGATTTGTGGTCAATCGCATTTTGGTGCCCATGATCAACGAAGCGTTTTTCGTGCTGGCCGAAGGTCTGGCCACGCCGGAAGACATCGACGCTGGCATGAAACTGGGCTGCAACCAGCCCATTGGCCCTCTGGCCCTGGCCGACATGGTGGGCCTGGACGTCTGTCTGGCCGTGATGGAGGTGTACCTGAGCGAGTTTGGCGACAGCAAATACCGTGCTTGCCCCCTGTTGCGTGAAATGGTGGCCGCCGGACACCTGGGTCGCAAGACAGGCCAGGGCGTTTACAAGTACTGATGCTGGTTGGGTTGCGTAAGTAGCTATTTATTTGATAGCTACTTACGCATATTTATCGGGCGCTAGAGGCCCATTCTTTATGAAATCATCGCCGAATCCGGTTAACCCCTGCCTGTGTCCTTTGTGCGGACAGGAAAACCGCTGCGCAATGGAAATGGAACGGTCCACGGGCGTGAAGCAGGAGGCCTGCTGGTGCACCACCGCCCTTTTCAGCCAGGAGCTTTTGGCAAAGGTTCCGCCTGAGGCAGCAGGCACCGCCTGCATTTGCGCGGCATGCGCACGGAGCGATGCCACTCCGTAAAAACCCTGTATTTTATTTTCGGTAAATTGTTAACAATCTGCATATCAACAATACAACGGGGTTGCTATGCACAAAGTTCGTTCTGAAGTCACGGGAAGCGTCTGGAAGGTGGAAGTGGCTGTGGGCCAGACCGTCAACGAAGGGGACACCCTGGTGATCGTGGAGTCCATGAAGATGGAAATTCCCATCAGCGCCCCTGCCTCCGGCGTGGTGAGCGAGCTGTGGGTGGCCGAGGGCGACGCTGTGGCGGACGACCAGGTTATCGCCATCCTCCGCTAAACGGCCATGCATCCGTCTGACCTACCCTCGCCTGCGCTCGCAGACTGGGAAAGCGCCGTTGCCTTTCGCCTGTTTGCCGACCAGGACAGCCCGACCCTCACCGTTCCTGAGCAAATTGCTGCCCGTTTGGGTGACCGCATCCTGAGCGGCCAGATGCCGCCGGGTGCGCGCATTGGCGAACAGGAACTGGCCGACGAATTTGCCGTAAGCCGGGGGCCCATCCGCGATGCCCTGCGCATTCTGGAGCGCGAAGGCCTGGCCACGCTACTGGCACGCCGGGGCGCCATCGTGACCGAGCTTTCGGCGCAAGAACTGCAGGAGTTGCTGGAAATTCGAGCCGGTCTGTTTGAGATCGTGGTGCGCAAACTCGCCGCACAACCAAGTGCAGGACTGCTGGCCATGTTGCGCGCAGGCGTGGCGCGGCTGCAGGCCCTGGCTGCGGATACTGAAGGCGGCAATGCCTACGCAGAAACCACCTACCGTCTGCTGATTCTGTGTGCACGCCAAAGCAAAAATGTGCGACTAGCCCGCATGCTCAGCGCCTTGTCCCTGCAAACGTTGCGCTACAGCAAGCTGGGACTGGCCTCTGTTGCACGCCGCCAGCAATCGGCCCAGCTTTGGAGCGAGACGGTTGATGCTTTGGCCAATGGCGATGTGGAACGCTCCGTTGCCCTCACACGCCAACGCATTGTCGAATCCGGCGCGGAAGCGATTTCGCAACTGAGCAGTCGCTCCACGACAGAAAGCACACCATGACCGACACAACACCCCAACCGGGC
>CAJBMJ010000356.1 GCA_903954045.1 uncultured beta proteobacterium
CCCAGCCACGGGCTAAGGAACAGCCGGTAGGCCTTGACCACCGCCATCAGAAACCTTTGCATCATGGGGTTCCCTTGCTGCCAGCCATAGCAAAAAGCTGCTGCAATTCTGAACGCACTGCTGCCTTGAGGGCGTCTGAAGTTGCGCTCACAAACCGGCTTCGGTCAAAGGTGGAGCGCAGGCGCACCAGATGCACAATGGGCTGCAGAGTGGACTCAAAATCAGCGCTCACGGAATAAATCTGGCGTTTGATGGTGTTGCGGGTCACGGCACGTTTGGCCCAACGCTTGGGAACCATGGCCCCCATCCAGACCCCGGATTGCGAAAACAGGCTGTCAAAGCCAGCCTGTTCCTGTATGGCTTCGCCTGAAGGCGGTGCCAATACATGCATTGCAAAGTGGGGGGTGCGAACCAGCGTTTTACCGGCCAAAACGGCCTGAAACTGCGGCCTGACGCTAAGACGGTGCAACTAGGAAATCCAAAGCTGCGACCTTGCGACCGCTTTTCTGTCTTTAATTAGACAGCCAGGCGCTTACGGCCTTTGGCACGACGGGCATTGATCACAGCGCGGCCGCCACGGGTTTTCATGCGAACCAGGAAGCCGTGGGTACGGGCGCGACGGATTTTGGAGGGTTGGTAAGTACGTTTCATTTGGAATCTCTCGGAGTCACTACTCAGTTAGCTACCCCGAAGACAAATCAGGGAAACCCAAGATTATGGCAAATTTCTTCAATCAGGGCAACACCTTACAAAAGAAAGGGGGTGTAATGCTGTAACTCCACCCGGCTTGCTTCCTCATGTGGATAAGGTTTTGACAAACTACAATTCAGCTCGCAAACCAGAACAACTATCCACAGAGGTGAACAAGAAAAATGACCGACTCTTCGGCCCACGATATTGGCCAAAGCCTGTGGCAAAGCTGCGTAGACCAAATGGCCCAGGAACTGCCAGAACAACAGTTCAACACCTGGATCAAGCCACTTACAGCGCACGTGCAGGAAGACTTCTCAAAAGTCACTATTTTTGTTGCCAATCGCTTCAAGCTCGATTGGGTACGCGCCCAATACGGCTCCCGTATTGCACAGATGCTGGAAAGGCTTTATGGGCAGCCTGTGCAAATTGAGTTAGCGATTACTCCGCGGGAAACGGTTATCAGAGGCCAAAATGCGGTGGTAGCGCGTGACCTTGCGCTGGTAGAAGACATTGCAGAAGTGGGCGAAGACCGCAATGGCGGTATACCCAAAAATCGCCTCAACAGCATGCTCACCTTTGACACGCTGGTGGAGGGCACTGCCAACCGCATGGCCCGCGCCGCTGCAATGCATGTAGCAACCATGCCGGGGCATCTGTACAACCCCCTCTTCATATATGGGGGTGTCGGTTTGGGCAAAACGCACCTGATGCACGCCGTTGGCAATCGACTGCTGGCAGACAAGCCCGGCGCCCGAATTCTCTACATCCATGCAGAACAATTTGTATCGGATGTGGTTAAGGCCTACCAGCGCAAAACTTTTGATGAGTTCAAGGACCGTTATCACTCCCTCGATTTGTTGCTGATTGACGATGTGCAGTTCTTTGCCAACAAAGACCGCACCCAGGAAGAGTTCTTCAACGCCTTTGAGGCACTCCTTGCCAAAAAGTCGCACATTGTGATGACCAGCGACACCTATCCCAAGGGCCTGGCGGACATCCACGAGCGCCTGGTTTCGCGCTTTGACTCTGGTTTGACGGTGGCCATCGAGCCGCCTGAATTGGAAATGCGGGTGGCCATCCTGATCAATAAAGCCAAGGCCGAGGGCTCGGAGATGCCCGAAGAGGTGGCTTTTTTCGTGGCCAAAAATGTCCGCTCCAACGTGCGCGAACTCGAAGGCGCGCTGCGCAAAATTCTGGCGTATTCGCGCTTCAACCAGAAGGAAATCTCCATTGCCTTGGCGCGCGAAGCGTTGCGAGATCTGCTGTCTATCCAGAACAGGCAGATTTCTGTAGAAAACATCCAGAAAACGGTGGCGGATTACTTCAAGATCAAAGTGGCCGACATGTACAGCAAGAAGCGTCCGGCCAGCATCGCCCGCCCGCGCCAGATTGCCATGTACCTGGCCAAGGAACTGACCCAAAAAAGCCTTCCGGAAATTGGCGAATTGTTCGGCGGGAGGGACCACACCACGGTGTTGCACGCCGTAAGAAAAATTGGCGGGGAGCGCCAGCAGATGACCGAACTGAACCAGCAGCTTCATGTGCTGGAGCAAACCCTCAAGGGATGATTGCAAAAACAAGCCCAAAAGGTTCGAAAAACACCCATAAAACTGGGAAAATGCCATGTTTGCCGAATTTCAGCAAACATGGCATTTCGCGTGAACCGCAAAATGCAGCGGTGGCGACCCAAAGAGCCCATCAAAGTACAAATTAGAGGTTGACATGATCGTATTGAAGGCAACGCAGGACAAAGTGCTCTCGGTTCTACAGTCGGTAGCGGGCATTGTGGAACGCCGTCACACGTTGCCGATTCTGGCCAATGTGCTGCTGCGAAAAACCGGCACATCCATTCAGCTCACCACCAGCGATCTGGAAATCCAGATTCGTACCACGGCAGAGCTGGGTGGCGATGTGGGCAACTTCACCACGACCATCGGTGCGCGCAAATTGATCGACATTCTGCGAACCATGCCATCCGACCAAACCGTGTCACTGGAGTCCAACCAAAGCAAGGTCATCCTCAAAGGTGGCAAAAGCAAGTTCACTTTGCAGACCCTTCAGGCCGAAGACTTTCCGCTGGTGCAAGAGTCCGCCAACTTTGGACCTGTATTCAGCGTGCCGCAAAAGACCCTGAAAGACCTGCTCAACCAGGTGTCGTTTGCCATGGCGGTGCACGACATTCGCTACTACCTCAACGGCATTTTGTTCGTGGCCGAAGGCAAACAACTCAGCCTGGTCGCCACCGATGGCCACCGCCTGGCGTTTGCCAGCGCAACGCTGGATGTGGATGTGCCCAAGCAAGAAGTCATCTTGCCGCGCAAAACCGTGATTGAGCTGCAGCGCCTCTTGAGTGATGCGGATGGCGCCATCGAGATGCAGTTTGCCAACAACCAGGCGAAATTCAGCTTTGACGGCATGGAGTTCGTCACCAAGCTGGTCGAAGGCAAGTTCCCCGACTACAACCGCGTCATCCCCAAGAACCACAAAAACAAAATTACGCTGGGACGCACTGCTTTGCTGGCCACCCTGCAACGCACCGCAATCCTCACCAGCGACAAGTTCAAGGGCGTGCGCCTGAACATTGACCCCGGCAGCCTGCGCGTGGCGTCCAACAACGCAGAACAGGAAGAGGCGGTGGACGAACTCGACATCGATTACGCTGGCGACAGCATCGAAATTGGCTTCAACGTGACCTACCTGATCGACGCGCTCACCAACATGGGCCAAGACATGGTCTCGCTGGAACTGTCTGACGGAAACAGCTCCGCACTGTTCACCATTCCGGACAACACCACCTTCAAATATGTGGTCATGCCCATGAGGATTTGATGCTACGAATTCGATGTTGTTTGCGGGACAGATCTTTAGCTCTGTCCTCAACTGTTTAGACAGAAATCAAACCCCCGGCTAACGGGGGTTTGGTCATTCAAGAATACTGAAAATTGTGGGACGAACCTGAGGTTCTGATCCCGGTTGATAGAGAGAAAGCCTGCCATGACCGAAGAAAACAAGCCTGTTCCGACACCAGAAAATAGTTCGGATGCCGTACACACGGGTGAGGGTGGTTCAGAAAGTTCCAACTTCCAGCCCACCATCGACACCAACCAGGCTGGAGCCACCGAAGCCTATGGCGAAGGCTCGATTCAAATTCTGGAAGGCCTGGAGGCCGTGCGCAAGCGTCCCGGCATGTATATCGGCGACACGTCCGACGGAACCGGCTTGCACCACCTGGTGTTTGAGGTGGTTGACAACTCGATTGACGAATCGCTGGCGGGCCACTGTGACGATATTCTGGTCACCATCCACTCGGACAACTCCATCAGTGTGGTCGATAACGGCCGCGGAATCCCTACCGGCGTAAAGCTCGACGACAAGCACGAACCCAAGCGCTCGGCCGCCGAAATCGCGCTGACCGAATTGCACGCTGGTGGCAAATTCAACCAGAACAGCTACAAAGTGTCTGGCGGATTGCACGGAGTGGGTGTGAGTTGCGTCAACGCGCTGTCCAAAATGCTGCGCCTGACCATTCGTCGCGATGGCAAGGTCCACATGATGGAGTTCAGCAAAGGATTCGTGCAAAACCGCATAGTCGAGACGCAAAACGGTATTGAAGTGTCCCCCATGAAGGTGATTGGTGACACCGAAAAACGCGGCACCGAAGTGCACTTTCTGCCCGACACCGATATCTTCAAAGAGAACAACGATTTCCACTACGAGATATTGAGCAAGCGCCTGCGCGAACTCAGCTTCCTGAACAACGGCGTGAAGATTCGCCTCAAAGACGAACGCAGCGGCAAGGAAGACGACTTCTCGGGTGCCGGTGGCGTTCAGGGCTTTGTGAACTTCATCAACAGGGGCAAAACGGTGTTGAACCCCAACATCTTCCACGCCATGGGCGACCGACAGAGCGACCAGGGCACCAATATCGGCGTTGAAGTGGCCATGCAGTGGAACAGCGGCTTTAACGAGCAAGTGCTTTGTTTCACCAACAACATCCCCCAGCGCGACGGCGGCACCCACCTCACAGGACTACGCGCCGCGATGACCCGTGTCATCAACAAGTACATCGACGACACGGAAGTTGCAAAAAAAGCCAAGGTAGAAGTCACCGGAGACGACATGCGCGAAGGCCTGTGCTGCGTACTGTCGGTCAAGGTGCCCGAACCCAAGTTCTCTAGCCAGACCAAAGACAAGCTGGTTTCGAGCGAAGTACGTGGTCCGGTGGAGGACATTGTGAGCAGGCTACTGCATGACTACTTGCAAGAGCGCCCTGCAGATGCCAAGATCATCGTCGGCAAAATCATCGAAGCCGCACGCGCTCGCGAAGCCGCACGCAAAGCCCGCGACATGACACGCCGCAAGGGCGTGCTCGATGGCATGGGCCTGCCCGGCAAACTGGCTGACTGCCAGGAAAAAGACCCTGCCCTGTGCGAGATCTACATCGTGGAGGGTGACTCCGCCGGAGGTTCAGCCAAGCAGGGCCGCGACCGCAAGTTTCAGGCGATCCTGCCGCTGCGCGGCAAAATCTTGAACGTCGAAAAAGCGCGTTACGAGAAGCTGTTGACCAGCAATGAAATTTTGACGCTCATCACCGCCTTGGGCACTGGCATCGGCAAGGCCGGTGGAAGCACTGGCAACGACGACTTCAACGTTGCCAAGCTGCGCTACCACCGCATCATCATCATGACCGATGCGGACGTGGACGGCGCGCACATCCGAACCCTGCTGCTCACCTTCTTTTACCGCCAGATGCCTGAGCTGGTGGAGCGCGGCCACATCTACATCGCCCAGCCACCGCTTTACAAGGTGAAAGCGGGCAAAGAAGAGTTGTACCTGCAAGGTGCTGCCGAGCTCGACAGCTTCCTGCTGCGCATTGCGCTGGTCAATGCGTCCGTGTTCACCGGCGGCCCCAACGGAACAACCATTGCCGGGGACACGCTGGCCGAGTTGGCTCGCAAGCACCAGGTAGCCCAAGCCGTAATCGCACGTCTAAAAAACTTCATGGATGCAGAAGCCTTGCGCAGCGTAGCCGATGGTGTGGCACTCAACCTGGATACGGTAGCTGAGGCCGAAGCCTCTGCCGCCGCACTGCAAGCCAAACTGCCCGACGCCGAAGTTGCGGGCGAGTTTGACGTACGCACCGACAAGCCCATTTTGCGCATCAGCCGCCGTCACCACGGCAACGTCAAAAGCAGCGTGCTCACGCAAGACTTTGTACACGGCGCCGACTACGCCGCCCTGGCTGAAGCCGCCAACACCTTCAAAGGGCTGCTCAGCGAGGGCGCACGCGCCATGCGCGGCGAAGGCGATCGCCAGAAAGAAGAAAAGGTTTCTGACTTCCGCGAAGCCATGGCCTGGCTCATTGGCGAAGCCGAACGCACATCGAGCCGCCAGCGCTACAAAGGGCTAGGTGAAATGAACCCCAGCCAGCTGTGGGAAACCACCATGGACCCCACAGTGCGCCGCCTGCTGCGCGTGCAGATCGACGACGCCATCGAAGTCGACCGCGTGTTCACCATGCTCATGGGCGACGAAGTGGAACCCCGCAGGGATTTCATCGAAACCAATGCGCTACGGGCGGGGAATATTGACGTTTGATAGTGAAATTGGGCTCTAGCGCTTGTGGAATGAGCGGGGGCAGCTACGTTATTTGTAGCATTTAGCCCGCTATGCAGGTTCGTTCGACCAATTACAGATAGCCGAAACGCTTAGCATGTCGGGTCAGGAACGCCGGGTTCGGTCCAAATCGCTCGGGGAGATGAATGCCTTGTTTGTCAAAGCGAATCAGACTGTCCTTGATGAAGGCGTCACCGCTTGCAGTCTTGAGTTTCGGTGAAACCCGGACGGTGAAATCCGGCAGGACCGTGATGAGCCCCTGATCGAAGGCCCGATCATGCAAAGCCGACAGACACAGGCCGTTTTGCGGGTTAAGTCGGTTCTGCATGTCCTGCGCCCATGGAACAATGTGACTCGCAATAACCAGCTTTTCATGTCGCAACCCACTGATGCAGCAAGTCGTGTTGTAACTGGCTAACACTGCCTTTCGAAACCGTGCTTGGTTAACGCGTACTTGCACCACAGCACTGCGTGAGCGTCCTTCCTCGAAGTCTGCTGCATCTGCTTCTACTTCGAGAAGGTCGGCATCCGCTACCTCACCGTGTCCGATTGCGAGATTCTCATATTCGGCAGCCGCTTCAAGCGCAATGGCATCCCAATGGGTCTGGAGTTCTTCCCAAAGCCTGCGGTCGTGTCCAACTCACGCTAGGCACCATTGCAATCGCCATAGAACTCCTCCATAGTTTCTAAGAGTATGCCCCTCACAACCGACAAGACACACGGCTGCGTTAACAGCGCCCCACAGAGTGGAAGCTAAATCAGCCTTTAGCGCCGGTGGATAGTGCGCAGTCAGCTACGTTTTTCATAGCGCAACTGCCGTCAGTCCATGGCAGTTTTGATTCGACCTTAACGGCAATGGGGCAACTGATAGGGTTACACCCTTTATTCACATCACTTCCTGATATGATTAATGTATGAAATCCTATCAACGCTGGATTTGGCAGTTGCCCGAGTGGCCATCAATGACTTACGACGCGCAGCGAATCCAGACCGGCTTGGCTGAGGCCAGAAAATCCCAAGGTCTTCTTCTTGGAAAAGCCGAGATGATTGGCCTTGAAGGGCTTCAGCCTCACATACGCGACTCGCTGACACAAGAGGCGCTGACCACGTCAGCGATTGAAGGCGAAAAGCTTGACGCCGATAGTGTTCGCTCTTCTGTTGCCAAACGACTGGGGCTCGACACATCTGGCGCCCTCACGGCAGAAGGGAAGCGCAACATTGAAGGGCTCATTGATGTGTTGCAGGATGCCACGCTGAACACCGAATTGCCATTGACGCTAGAGCGGCTGTGCAACTGGCACGGTGCCCTTTTTTCGACTGGCTTTTCTGGCATGCAGCGTATTCATGTCGGTGCACTGCGGTCAGTCCCGATGGAAATAGTCAGTGGTGCTATTGGGCA
>CAJBMJ010000357.1 GCA_903954045.1 uncultured beta proteobacterium
AGCGCCCGATTGCGAACACAGTGGGAGTGGCGTTGTCGAGTTGCCAGCCCTTTTGCTTCCACTGTTTTGTCAGGTCGCTGTGGCACCGGGCGGCGTCCAGTGTGAGCCCGCTGGCTGTGGCCAAGCGGGTGTTGTGCTGCAAAGTTTGTAGCAAGGTCTGCAGCAGGGCTGCATTGCGATAGGGGGTTTCGATAAATATCTGGGTCTGCCCCGTTTTCAGTGCCAGCGACTCCAGCTCGCGAATCCGCTGGGCGCGTTCGTCGGGCGCGGCAGGCACGTAGCCTACAAACGCAAAGTTTTGGCCGTTCAGGCCACTGGCGGCCAGGGCCAGCAAAATGGACACCGGTCCGACCAGTGGCACCACGCGCAAACCCAGATCATGCGCCGCACGCACCACCGAAGAGCCCGGGTCTGCCACCGCAGGCATCCCGGCTTCGCTGATCAGTCCGATATCGACCCCTTCCAGTGCGGCCTGCAAAAGTGGGCGGGCATCAAAACCGCCCTGGTGGTCGCCCTTTTTGTGGACTTCGCGCGGCAACTCCTGCAGTTGCATAGCCTGCAAGGGCACACACAAGGGATGCGACTCGCCGACCCGCTTCAAATAGGCCCGGGTGGACTTGGCGTTTTCGCAAATCCAGTGCTGCAAAGACGCCGCAACTTTGAGGGCGCCTGCAGGCATGGACTGGTCCAATGGGCTTTGTGTACTGCAGCCAAAATCAAGCGGCGCAGGCACCAGATACAACACCCCCGCAGGACCTTTCGGAGCTTGGGTTGGCTTGTCGGCGCTCACGCTATGTTTCCCAACAAGGAAATGCCAGCGGCACGCAGCAAGGTGCAGGTGCGAATAAGTGGCAGACCTACCAGTGCCGTAGGGTCGTCACTCTCGATGCTATCGAGCAAGGCGATGCCCAGGCCCTCACTTTTGGCGCTGCCCGCGCAATCGTAGGGTTGTTCAGTACGCAGATAGGCTTCAATCTCGGTGTCGGTCAGGTCACGAAACTTCACTTTCACCGGGGCCAGCGCTTGCTGGGAAAAACCGGAGTCCAGGCAAACCACGGCCAGCGCAGTCTGAAAAATGACTGTGCGCCCGCGCATCTTTTGCAACTGCTGCACAGCGCGCTCGTGCGTGCCGGGTTTGCCCAAAGGAGTTCCTCCCAGGTCAGCTACCTGGTCAGAGCCGATTACCACGGCTCCCGGAAAGCGAGCAGCCACTGCCAGCGCCTTGGTCAGTGCCAACCGCTGTGCCAGATGCGAGGGGCGCTCACCCGTCTGCGGAGTTTCGTCGACCTGGGGTGATTCAACGGTAAATGGAACACGCAAGCGTGCCAACAATTCGCGTCGGTAAACAGAGGTGGAGCCGAGGATCAGTTTTCTTGGTGGTGTGCTGGTCATGGGTCGATTCTCTTACACTGCCCGCATGAAAAATGAATTTGCACCCCGAACCTTGCATGTCGCTGCCTTCGCCCAGAGTGGCGGCAGTCATATGGGAGAGGAGCGGCTGGCGCGGTTTGAGCGTCTGATGGAGGAAGCCCGAGGTCTGGGTGGTGAAACATGGGTGAGTTATTCGGTTGGCGGGGAAATTCGCCAGGACGCAGCGGGTAAGGACGAACCCTGGTTGAATCTCAAAGCCCATACCTGCTTGGCGCTTGAGTGCCAGCGTTGTATGGGGCCGGTGGATGTTTTAGTGGAATTCGACCGGAGTTTCCGGTTCGTAGCCACGGAAGATTTGGCGGCGGTGGAGGATGAAGAGTCGGAAGAAGATGTGTTGGTGCTTTCCAAAACCTTCAATTTGCTGGAGTTGATAGAAGACGAGTTGCTGATGGCCATGCCTCTTTCACCCATGCACGATGCCTGCCCCCAGCCCGTCAAAATGCAGGTGGCAGATGCAGGATTTGAAGACCTAATGGACGAAAAACCCAACCCGTTTGCGGTGTTGCAAAAGCTCAAAGACAAAGGCCTTGGCTAATTCACTTGACGTAGGCTATAATCTTAGGCTTCGCGTAGTATTTCATCACGCTTTTTTACTAACCCCTACCGTGTTGCCGCCTGTGCAGCACTATTGCTCAGGAGCCAAAAATGGCCGTCCAACAGAACAAAAAGTCTCCTTCCAAGCGCGGCATGCACCGTTCGCACAATGCGCTGAATGTGCCCGGCATTGCTGTAGAGCCTACTACGGGCGAAACTCACTTGCGTCACCACATCAGCCCCACCGGTTTTTACCGTGGCCGCAAGGTGCTCAAGACCAAATCAGAAGCCTGACCTCCCCGGTTCGCACAAAGCCCGAAGCTACATGTCTTGTAGCTTCGGGCTTTTGTCATTGAGGTTCTCAATGTGGATTTGGTGGCTAGTTTGACCGGTACGGGACTTTTTAATGATAACGATTGCTGTTGACTGCATGGGGGGCGACCATGGTCCCAAAGTGACGCTCCCGTCGTGCCAGCAGTTTCTGGATGAGCACGCGGACGCGAAGCTCATTTTGGTCGGATTGCCAGAGGCAGTCTCCAGCTTCTCGCACCCGCGTGCGCGCATTGTGACGGCTAGCGAAGTGGTCACCATGGAAGATGCGCTTGAGGTCGCCTTGCGCAAAAAGAAGGACTCCTCGATGCGGGTGGCCGTCATGCAGGTGAAGGAGGGAAGCGCTCAGGCCGCAGTGTCCGCAGGAAACACCGGGGCATTGATGGCCATTTCGCGCTATATCTTGAAAACCTTGGATGGTATCGAGCGCCCCGCCATTGCGGGTCAAATTCCCAATGCGGCGGGCGGGGCCACTACGGTGCTGGATTTGGGAGCCAATGTCGATTGCACTGCCGAACATTTGCTGCAGTTTGCGGTCATGGGTTCGGCCCTGGTTTCAGTACTCAGCAACAAAGAGTCACCTTCAGTAGGCTTGCTCAATATTGGCGAAGAGGCCATTAAGGGTAACGAAGTTATCAAAAAAGCAGGGGAATTGCTGCGTACGGCTGCTAAAACTGGCGATCTCAATTTCTATGGCAACGTGGAAGGCAACGACATCTTCAAAGGCCATGTCGACATTGTGGTGTGCGACGGCTTTGTAGGGAATGTGGCACTAAAGACCAGTGAAGGCTTGGCCTCGATGATCGGCGGATTTTTGAAAGCCGAATTTTCACGCAATATTTTCACGAAAGTGGCGGCAATTGCTGCTTACTCTGTCTTAAAAGCACTTAAAAATAGGGTGGATCACCGCAGATACAACGGAGCAGCTCTATTGGGTTTGCGTGGGCTGGTCTTCAAAAGTCATGGATCTGCCGACGTTTTGGCTTTCAACAATGCCCTGAACCGGGCGTATGATGCAGCCCGAAATAATCTGCTGGACCGGGTGCGGGTTCGCATCGCGCACGCAGCCCCCTTGATGGTGGCTGAGGCAAGTACAGCAGCCTGAAATTGGGCCAAAATCAATAAAATGAGACGATATTCCCGCATCACCGGCACCGGCAGCTACTTGCCGCCGCGCAGGCTGACTAATGCCGATCTGGTGACCCAGCTGGCATCCACGGGTGTCGAGTCATCTGACGAATGGATCGTGGAGCGCACGGGTATTCGCGCCCGCCACTTCGCAGACGCGGACGTATATAGCAGCGATTTGGGGCTGGAAGCCGCCAAAAACGCGCTTGCTGCAGCGGGGCGCTTACCGGCAGACATTGACTTGATCATTGTGGCGACTTCCACTCCGGATATGGTTTTTCCGTCTACTGCCTGCATCTTGCAGAACAAGTTGGGCGCACCAGGCGGCGCAGCGTTTGATGTACAGGCGGTGTGCAGTGGGTTCGTGTATGCCCTGAGCATCGCTGACAGCATGATTCAGACGGGCGCAGCCAATAAGGCATTGGTCATTGGCGCTGAGGTCTTTTCCCGCATTCTGGATTTCAAGGATCGCACCACCTGCGTGCTGTTTGGTGACGGCGCTGGCGCCGTCGTGCTGGAGGCTTCTGATACCCCCGGTATTTTGGCAAGCGATTTGCATGCCGATGGCAAACATGCTGGTATTTTGTGCGTGCCAGGCCATGTTTCTGGTGGCAACGTGATGGGTGACCCCTTGCTCAAGATGGATGGTCAGGCCGTATTCAAGTTGGCAGTGGGGGTGCTGGAGGACACTGCGCGTGCCACGCTGGCCAAGGCAGGCAAGACGGAAGCAGACATTGACTGGCTGATTCCCCACCAAGCCAATATTCGCATCATGCAGAGCACGGCGCGCAAGCTCAAACTCTCCATGGACAAGGTGATCGTCACGGTCGATCAGCACGGCAATACCTCTGCTGCGTCCATTCCGTTGGCTTTGGATTGGGCGGTGCGCAATGGCAAGGTCAAACCCGGTCAAACCCTGATGCTTGAAGGCGTAGGTGGAGGATTCACCTGGGGTGCAGTGCTCCTGAATCTGTAGCTACTCAAGCATGTTCTGCCCGCGTTATCGTTCCATTTAACCCATAAGTTTTCATGAAACAGTTCGCTTTTGTATTTCCTGGCCAAGGGTCCCAATCGGTCGGCATGCTCGATGCCTGGGGCGACAACGCCATAGTCCAACAAACCCTCGCCGAAGCGTCGGATGCGTTGGGAGAAGACCTTGCCAAGTTGATCCAGGACGGCCCTAAGGAAGCCCTTGCCCTGACCACCAATACGCAACCGGTCATGTTGGTGGCAGGCGTGGCGGCTTACCGGGTGTGGATGGCCGAAGTGGGCGTGGCGCCGTCTGTAGTAGCTGGACACTCCCTGGGAGAGTATTCCGCGCTGGTGGCTTCTGGCGTTTTGACCCTTGCGCAGGCCACTCCTTTGGTG
>CAJBMJ010000358.1 GCA_903954045.1 uncultured beta proteobacterium
AAAAACTGAGATTGGCGTTCTTGCGGGCGCTTTGGGCTTCTTTCTGCGCCTCTTCCATGGTCTGGCCCAGCACGAACTGACGACCCAACAACTGCACTGCGCGCAGCGTGGCGGCCACCACCGTCCGGGCTCCAAGTTTGCCCATGACGCCGGAACCCTCTGCCGCACCAGGCAGGAAATGTTTGGACATGGCAATGGCCGTGCTGCTAAGACGAGCCAAAACCTTGTCACCGAAGCCATCAAAGTCGGCGCGGCCCAACTGATCTGCCGTGAGCGCAATGGCAGTCTCGGCATCAGGCACGCGCAACAGCGCCTCAGCCAGACGCATAAGGGCCAAGCCCTCTGCGCTAGAGATAGGGTATTCCTTCAGCAAACTTTCCATAGCCCAGAACGGTGGCGGGTTGTCGCGCACCGCCTGTACCCACGGCGTGGCGACTTTGGCTGCGGCGGCCCAATCCAGCTCCGCATTTATCACTTGCAAGCGATGCGCCACAACTTCAGCTTCAGGTCGATAGGGAAAAGGCAGGCGCTGGGTAACCGTCATAGAAAACTCCGAAAGTTTTTGAGTAACGCGCTATCTTCTTGGATTTTTATGTGAATTTTTCACTAAAATTCAGTCATTTAATAGTGAATTAATTGCATTGCAATCGAATAGCTCCGACGATCTAGACCGCATAGATCTGAAAATCCTCACCTGCCTACAGGAAGACGGTCGCATGTCCAATCTCAAGCTCGCCGAGAGCGTGGCGCTATCGCCCACTGCCGTGCTGGCGCGGGTACAGCGTCTCACCAAGGACGGCTACATCCTGGGCTACGAGGCGCGACTCAACCCGCTCAAACTGGGCGCCGGCATGATGGTGTTTGTGGAGGTGCTGCTAGACAGAACCACACCCAACGTCTTTGAGGCGTTCAAGGCGGCGGTGCATGTGCGGGGCGAGATCATGGAGTGCCACATGGTGGCCGGTGGTTTTGACTACCTGCTCAAGACCCGTATGGCCGACATGGCTGCCTACCGTGACTTTGCCGGTACTGTGCTGTGGCAGTTGCCCGGCGTGCGTGAAACCCGTACTTACCCTGTCATGGAGGAAATCAAAAACACCACACAGCTCAAGCTGCTCTGAGGGCGAGTTGGCCGACCCACATGGCGGATCAAGTTCGCTGAAATTCTCAGACCGGACTGACTCCTACCAGAGCAGCGTCCAGCACTTCAATCCAGTGCTTCACGTCCGTCTTTGTCCCGCTTTGCAGGTGGGTAATGCAGCCTATGTTGGCGCTGATGATCACTTCGTCAGCGACGGGGGCAAGGTTGCCGAGCTCGCACATGGGCGTAAACTGCGAATGAAACACTTCGCAGGAACCCGGGGCGTCAGTGCACCCTGTGACTTGGCGGCTTAGGCTGGATCGTTTTGCAGGATGTGGTATCCCATCAATTGCAAATCAACTCTGCCTGCCCCGCATGACCCTAAAAGTCCCAAGCGCAAGCAAGGCCGAAAGCATGAACAAGCCCCACTCAGAAATTGTAGGAATTGTTGCAGGTGCATTCGCAAGCGGAAGCGAAAAAAAGTTTCCCAAAGCGTACGGGGTTTGCCCCACGGTCACGGTGGCCGTCACCGCGTTGCTGGAGGTATCAATCGCCGAAACCGTGTGTGGGAACCCACCAATATTGGCCACGTATACACGGGTACCAGCTGGATTGACTGAGACCCCATAGGGACCTCCACCCAAAGTCACAGTGGCCGTCACTGTGTTGCTTGCTGTATCGATGACCGAAACCGTACCGGCACCTCCCTGGTTGGACACGTATACGGTGCTGCCGGCCGGATTCACCGAGACACCAACGGGGTTACTGCCCGCGCTCACGGTGGCCGCAACCGTATTGTTGGTGGTATTGATGACCGTTACATTGTTGCTTCCGTTGTTGGCCACATAGACGCGGGTGCCCGCAGGATTGACTGATATACCCTGTGGATTACTCCCTACGCTCACAGTGCCCGTCACCGTATTGCTAGCAGTATCGATGACCGATACATTGTCGCCGAGGTTGTTGACCGCGTAGACGCGGGTGCCCGCAGGATTGACCACAATTCCATATGGGCCGCTGCCAACAGTCACGGTGGCTATCACTGTGTTGCTAGCGGTATCAATGACCGAAACCGTGCCGTCGACAAAATTGGCCACGTACGCGCGAGTACCAGCCGGATTGACCGAGACTCCAATAGGAACGCTGCCCACGCTCACAGTAGCGGTCACAGTATTGCTGGCAGTGTCAATGACCGACACGCTATTGCTGCTGTAGTTCGTCACGTACACGCGTGTACCAGTTGAGTTGACTGAAACACCTATGGGATGAACACCCACAGACACTGTGGCCGTCACCGTGTTGCTGGCACTATCGATAACCGAGACAGTGTCACTCCAGAAATTGGGGATATACGCAAAGGGCGCTGAAAAAGCCATCATGGGCACGATAAGCACGCACAAAGCAGCCAGAAAGTGGCGCACCCGTCTAACTTCTAGGGCAAGATTTTGAAAAATGGATTGCATGGTCTTTCCGGAATT
>CAJBMJ010000359.1 GCA_903954045.1 uncultured beta proteobacterium
ATGATGGCCCAGTACCTCGGACTGAAGGCAGAGTTTCCCGACACTTTGCTTTTCTACAGAATGGGCGATTTTTATGAGATGTTTTACGCCGATGCCGAAAAGGCGGCCCGGCTTCTGGACATCACCCTGACCCAGCGCGGACAGTCCGCCGGGCAACCGGTGGTTATGGCGGGTGTTCCCTTTCATGCCATGGAGGGATATCTGGCCAAGCTGATTCGTTGCGGCGAGTCGGTAGCCATCTGCGAGCAAGTGGGCGAAGTGGGGGTAGGCAAAGGCCCGGTTGAGCGCAAGGTGGTGCGCGTGGTCACACCTGGCACGCTCACCGACTCTGCCTTGTTGTCAGAAAAATCCGAATCCATGCTGATGGCCGTGCACCAGGGCCCGCGCAACCGCTGTGGTCTGGCCTGGCTTTCGGTCACCCAGGGCGTGGTCTATCTGGCCGAATGCGCCTCGGACGAGGTGAGCGGCTGGATCAGCCGCATTGCGCCAAGCGAACTGGCCTACAGCGCGGGCTGCACCACTACTTTTGAAGACCGGTTGAAGCGCCTTCGCGCAACCAGCAGCGCCCTGTACCTGACCGCGCGGCCCGAGTGGCAGTTTGACAGCGCGCTGGGCAACGCAAAGCTGCTCCAGGCCCTGCAGGCCGCCAGCCTCTCCAGCTGGAACGCGCAAGACCTGCCCCTGGCCCACGCCGCAAGTGCCGCACTGCTGGGCTACGCCGAGCACACGCAGGGCCGCACGCTCACGCACATTCACAGCGTGCAGGTGCAGCGCGACGATGCCCTGATCGACCTGCCCACCACCACCCGACGCAATCTGGAGCTCAACCAGACCCTGCGCGGCGAAGACTCGCCTACCCTGTTTTCTCTGCTGGATACCTGCATGACCGGCATGGGCAGCCGCATGCTCAAGAGCTGGCTGCTGGAGCCCCAGCGCAACCGCACTGAGGCCCAGCATCGACTGCAGGCCATTGGCACACTGCGGGTCAAGCTTTGGCAAACCTTGCGCGGTCAGCTCAAGGGCTGTGCCGACGTGGAGCGCATCACAGCCCGCACGGCGTTACGCCAAGTCCGCCCCAGGGAACTGGTAGCTTTGGTTTCAACGCTACAAAAAACGGAGCTGCTTGCGCAGTCGCTAAAAGGGCTACAGGGCGAATCGACTGGAAATTCTGCGCAGGTAAAGGAGGAGCCTGCACGGCAGGCGGGGGACACGGAGCAGAGTTTTCAGGCGATTCGCCCTGCGAGCACACTCCTGACCCACATTGCCCAGGAATTGCTGCCGCCCAGCGACTGTGTCGCCCTGCTGCAAGCTGCCATCAGCCCCGAGCCCGCCGCACTGGTGCGCGACGGCGGTGTGATCGCCACCGGACTTGACGCCGAACTTGACGAGTTGCGCGCCATCCAGACCAACTGCGATGGCTTTTTGCTCGACCTGGAAGTGCGTGAGAAAGCCCGTACCGGCATTGCCAACCTGCGGGTGCAATTCAATAAGGTGCACGGTTTCTACATCGAAGTCACTACCGGTCAGGCCGATAAGGTGCCCGATGACTACCGACGTCGCCAGACGCTTAAAAACGCCGAGCGATTCATCACCCCCGAACTCAAAGCCTTTGAAGACAAAGCCCTCAGCGCCCAGGAGCGCGGGCTGGCGCGTGAGAAGTGGCTTTTTGAGCAGGTGCTGGACCAACTGCAGGCACATATCCCGCAGCTGACCCGTGTGGGGCGTGCTCTCGCCGCGCTGGATGCGCTGTGCGCGCTGGCTGAGCGCTCGCTCACGCTGGAGTGGAACGCACCCCAATTTGTGAACGAGCCCTGCATCGACATTGAGGCAGGGCGTCATCCGGTGGTGCAGGCGCGCCTGGCTGAGCTCAGCGGACAGACCGGCCCGGCAGGCAGCCGCAATTTCATTGCCAACGACACAAGGCTGGGGCTGAAGCAGCGTATGCAGATCATTACCGGCCCAAACATGGGCGGCAAGTCCACCTACATGCGCCAGGTGGCGCTGATCGTGTTGCTGGCCTCCATGGGAAGCTATGTGCCCGCAGCGGCCTGCCGCCTGGGGCCCATTGACGCTATCCATACCCGCATCGGCGCGTCCGATGATTTGTCCAACGCCCAGTCCACCTTCATGCTGGAGATGACCGAGGCGGCCCAGATACTGCACTCGGCCACCCAGCACAGCCTGGTACTGATGGACGAGATCGGGCGCGGCACCAGCACCTTTGACGGCCTAGCACTCGCCGGTGCCATAGCCACCCAACTGCACGACAAAACCCAGGCCTTCACCCTGTTTGCCACCCACTACTTTGAGCTGACCGAGTTTCCAGCCACCCACCACGCGGCAATGAACGTGCATGTGAGTGCCACCGAGGCGGGGCGCGACATTGTCTTTCTGCACGCCATTGAACCCGGCCCCGCCAGCCGAAGCTATGGCATTCAGGTGGCGCGACTTGCGGGCATGCCTGCTGCCGTGGTGAACCAGGCCCGCCACACGCTGGAGGCGCTGGAGTCGCATGCCACGCAGTCGCAGGCCCAGGTGGACCTGTTTGCCGCGCCTCCTGCTATTGAAAACGTAGCTGTCCATGCAGTAGATACGGCCTTGGCAGCCATAAACCCTGATGCACTAAGCCCACGTGAAGCGTTGGAGGCGCTTTACCAGTTGAAATCGATTGCTGGCAAGAGTTGATTCACCCAGGCATTTGCTGGCGCACCGATGCATCAAGCACCTCAAGCGCCTCTTCGTAATTGAATTGCTCTATGCAGTGAGCCAGGCGATCGACAGATACTTGCCCCAAGGCGGCAATGAGTTGGGGGCGATGCGCCTGAAATTCGTGAAACGCATCCAGTGCATCGCTCTCCAGCGATTGGCGCAACTTGGCCAGCAAACTTTTGCTGTCTGCAGCTGGCAGGTGCACCCCGTCATTGGGCAAAGCAGCCTGGCTCTCGAACGGCAGCAATGCCTGATTCAGCTGAACAGTCAGTGTGTTCCATACCGAGGCGAGGTTCTCTATTTCGCTGGTAACTCTGGCCTGCACATCAGGCTCATCTTGCCTGAGCAAGGCCTCTATGGTGGCGGCAAGCTGATGGATTTTTGTCGCGCCCAGGTTTCCCGCCACACCCTTTAGCGCATGGGCAATGCGTTGAACCTCTTGCGATTTCTGTGACTGCAAGGCCTTTTCCATCAGCAGCGCGTCATCCTTGTGATTGCCCAGGAAAGTCCGCAGATGCCGTACATAGGCCGTTTGCCTGCCGCGCAACAGCTTCAAGCCCGCAATTGCATCCACACCTTCGACCTGCGCCAGGGCCTGAGACAAATCCGAGTCGGGCTGAATGTCGCCAACCGCAGCCCCAGCGGAAACCGAACCCGCGCTGGCTTTGAGTGGCGCATTCGGAGACGCGGTGCTGGCGCGAGGCATCCATTGCAACAAAATAGAAAACAGCACATCGGGATCCACAGGCTTTGTGACGTGGCCATTCATGCCCGCATCCAGGCACCGTTCACGGTCCTCACTGAATGCATTTGCCGTCATGGCCAAAATGGGCACAGACAAGCGGCCGGGCAAGCGGCGAATGGCGCGGGTCGCAGCAAGGCCATCCATGTTTGGCATTTGCATGTCCATGAGGATCAGGTCGTACGCGTTGCGCTCTGCCATATCCAAGGCCTGTACGCCGTCATCCGCAACATCCACTCGCAAGCCCGCTTCCTCGAGTACCAACCTGGCTACCTCCTGATTGATCTCATTGTCTTCGGCAACCAATACATACCTGCCTCGCAAGGTTTCCACTTCGGGCGATGCATGGGTGTCCGGATCCGCTGCAGTGGAAGGCTGGATTTGCACTTTTTCGGACAGGACTTTCGCAATGATGGCCTCACGCGCATCAGGCACATCGTCCACGAGGAGACCCCTCAGGTCGTCGGGCACAGGTTCAGCGTAAATGGGTTTATTGACCACGGCGCAGCGTTGAAATGGAATTTCAAACCAAAACGTACTTCCTTCTCCCAAGGTACTGGTCACCCCCAGCGTACCGCCCATCAGTTCTATCAGACCCTTGTTGATCGCCAGGCCCAGACCTGTCCCGCCAAACTTTCGGGTGGTGGATGCATCTGCCTGCTCGAACGCCTGAAACAGACGCTCACATTGATCCTGACTCAGGCCGATTCCCGTATCGGTGATTTCGAAACGCACACGCAAGTTGGCTTCATCTTCGCTTACCAACTTCGCGCCGATGACGATGCTGCCAACGGATGTGAACTTTACCGCGTTACTCGCAAAGTTGATCAACACCTGCCCTAGTCGCAGGGAGTCTCCTCGGACCATGGCGGGAAGATCCGGATCCATGCGGTTGACCAGCTCGATTCCTTTTTCCGCCGCGCGGTCGGCGATCAGG
>CAJBMJ010000360.1 GCA_903954045.1 uncultured beta proteobacterium
AAAACGGTGTTGTGCAGGCGCTTGCCCAGATTCTTGGCGGGCTCCAAGGCGGACTCGGTTGCTACGTCATAGACGCGGGCCGTCAGTATCTTTTGCAGGTAATCGGCGGGGGTGAGGGCTTTGGGAGACTTTGGTTTTTGGCTTGTCATGTGGGTTTCAATCGATCAAATTCTTCTGGTTCGGTGTCTGGCACCCGGGCCAGTGCTGCACGAAATTTTTCGGCTGAACCACGTGCTGCGCGTTCGTTCAAATATTGTTCCGTTGCAAGTGCAGATACCTTCTCGGCGACAGCCGAGGCGATGAACTGGTTCATGGACACTTGGTCCTGGCGTGCAATATCCTTGGCAAGGCGGTGCAAAGAATCAGGTAGACGGATGCTAATAGCGCTCACGGATTTACTCCTTCCAGAAAATTCAAAAATTCTCTCGGTGTTTGTGCTTGCACACCGAGTGTTTGGGCGCGCTTGAAGTCCGCAATGTTCCAGGTCACGATGCGCGCTTGCGCCTTGACGGCCAACTCCAGTACAAAATCATCGCCCGGGTCCTTGAGTACGGGCCTCCAAAGGTAGTAGATTTTGTGGTGCATTGCACTGGCGCTCAGGTAGTCCACCACATCATCGATTTGCGCTTCAGACAAAGCCAGCGCCCCCCGCTTCAACGCGGCTTCGTATTCGGCGATCAAGGTTGTGGAGACGTGTAACTGAAACCGCGACTCCTCAACCATCGACAACAACCGAAAGGATGCTCCCTTGGATGACCGCAATGCAGTGACCAGCACATTGGTGTCCAATACGATGTCAGGTTTCATTTTGGTATTATAAGGAATACCAAAATGCAATCGAAAGTGAAATCATGGAATGCACAGTCAGCTGGACCGGCGGCTTGAATACCCGCTCGGGCATGGGATTTGTCGCTGAAACAGGCAGCGGCCACACACTCATGATGGACGGCGCGCCCGACGAGGCCAAGCCCGAGAACGGTGGCATGAACCTGGCCCCGCGCCCTTTGGAGACTGTACTGGTTGGTACAGGCGGGTGCACAGCCTACGACGTGGTGTTGATATTGAAGCGGGGCCGACACGCAGTGCAGGGCTGTACTGTCAAGTTAACGGCGGAACGTGCCGATACCGATCCCAAGGTGTTTACCAAAATCCACATGCATTTCACAGTCACCGGTAAGGCATTGCCAGCCACTGCGGTAGAACGCGCCATTGCCATGAGCCATGACAAATATTGCTCGGCCAGCATCATGCTGGCCAAGACGGCAGACATTACGACCAGTTTTGAGTTGGTTGAGGCTTGAGAGGCGCCTAAATCCGGCGCGCCGACTTAAACTGAGCTTTTTGCCGTAGGGGACCGGATATGCCAATGCACCAGGAGTTGGATCAGCGAAGTCTTGCCATGCATCGCATCGTGGCGGATAAGGTGCGCTCTGATGTGAGGCTTTTGGAAAAGGCGCAAGAGGTTCTACGCCGCTGGCATCAGACAGGGTCGCCCCGAACGTTCGGTTATCTTGATGAGTGGCAACGTCTGCTGGATTCTGGGGTGGAAAAGTGCCTGCAAGTTGCCACTGAAGACTCTGAGCGGGCCGCCGCTTTGCGTCAGGCTTCGCCCTTGGCAGTTCTGTTGACCAACCAAGAGCGCTTTGCTTTCTTGAAAAATTGGAAAGTAACGCATGCTGCGCGCTGAACTGGAGCATCTGATTCGGGCAGCATCAGCCATTACGGACCAGTACGAGATCATGATCGTGGGAAGTCAGTCCATTCTGGGCGCGGTTCCAGAGCCTCCTGCTGCGTTGGCTGAGTCTATGGAAGCTGACGTGTACCCCTTGCATCGCCCAGACTTGGCAGACTTGATTGATGGAGCCATTGGTGAAGGCTCGCCTTTTCACGACCGCTTTGGATACTACGCCCAAGGCGTTGGTCCTGAGACTGCGGTGTTGCCAAAAGGATGGGAAACCAGATTGGTGCGAATTCAGAATCCCAATACGGATCTCAAAGTCGGCTTTTGTCTGGATCCACATGATCTTGCAGTATCCAAGCTCGCCGCAGGGCGTGCCAAAGATTGGCCTTTTGTTGATGCCATGATCAAGAACCACATCGTGCAGGTTCCGCTGCTGCAAAGCCGCGTAACCGAACTGCCAATTGCAAATCTGGGAAAAATCAAGGCTTGGCTTGCTGCCCGCCAGGCCGCTTCGGATTAAATCCGGTGCGCCACCGTCGTCATAACCTTGGCGGCAGCGCGCATCAGTTCTTTGACGGGTTGGGGCAGTTCCATGGCCCCGGCGCGTTGGGCGTCGTCGGCGTGGCGGATTTCATCGTCAAACATTTGCGCCACGATGGCGCGTGAGGCATGATCGCCCTCTGGCAGGCCACCGTTCGACGCATTGAGGTGGCTTTGCAGGTGGGCTCCCACCTGTTTTTCTGTTTCCACCACAAAACCCAGGCTCACCGGGTCACCCAGTCGTCCGGCGATCAGGCCCAGCCCAAAAGCCCCGGCGTACCAAAGGGGATTGAGCAGTGATTTGTGCGAACCCAGTTCCTGCAAGCGCTGCTCGGTCCAGGCCAGATGGTCAGTTTCTTCGACGCAAGCCTTGGTGAAATGGGCGCGGAGCGCTTCGTTTTTTGTAGCAAGAGCCTGAGCGGTGTATAGCGCTTGGGCACAAATCTCGCCGACATGGTTGACCCGCATCAGGCTGGCCGCATGGCGCTTTTCGGCGTCGGAAAGCTCGGTAGCGGTCTCTGGCAGAGTCGGGCAGGGCTGAGCCGGGTGCGGTTTGGCAAACAGGGTGCGCAAAGCAGTGTCTGCGGCGGTCAAGAGGGTGTCCATGGCGTGGCGGAGGCTCCAAAAGCGGGCAAAAAGCGTGTGATGGAGTTTAGCCCGGTTGGGCTCGGGTTGGGGTGATACAAATTGTTGCAACCCCGCAACGAATCGGCGGCATGGGGCGTCTTTTTGCCCTAAACCTTTGCCAAACCCCGGTCTGTCTGGTGCAATACACACAACTTCCTAACCGGGAGGTTGGCCCGGGGTTCTCCGGAGCCCTTCGTTTAACCTTGGAGTATCTCTACATGAAAAAGACCCTCATTGCTTTGGCCGCACTGGCAGCCACCTCCGCTTCTTTCGCACAAGTTACCATTTACGGTACCCTGGACGGTTCCTACGGCGCTAACACCACTTCTGGTCAAACCACCGACATCGGCATGCGCTCCAGCTACGATTCCACAAGCAAAATCGGCTTCCGTGGAACTGAAGACCTGGGCGGCGGCATGGCTGCTGGCTTCAACTTCGAAACCGGTGGTTTGAACATGGGCACTGGCGGAACCGCCATGGACACATCCCGTGCTTCCAACCTGAGCCTGTCTGGTGGCTTCGGTAAGGTGACATTGGGTCGTATCGTTTCTGTCGGCACTCAAGGAAATGCACGCTTTGACCTGAATGGCGTTGCTGGTTCTTCCGCTTACGTTGCTACTGGCCTGTCCCCAACAGTGTGGTACGGTTCTTCACGCCGTAGCGCTCAGTTCCAATACTCCATCGCAATGGGCGGCCTGTCTGTTGTTTTCGGTGACACATTGGCTTCTGACAATGCAGCTCAAAACAACCGCGCTTCCTTGGCAGTCGGCTACACAGCTGGTCCTCTGGACGTGAGCTTGGTTGGCGAAGGCGCTTCCACCAATGCTGCTGGTGCTCGTACCGCTTGGGCTTTGGGTGCTAAGTACAACCTGGGTGTTGCTACTGTCGCGGCTAACTTCGTTCAGTCCGAGTTTGAGAAGGCTGGTCAAGGCGGCGCTACATACGGTAGCTACGGTCAAGGTTTTGGCCTGGGCGTGAGCGTTCCTTTGGGCGCAGCCACTGTGGGTCTGCAATACGCTCGTAACAACGAAGCACGTGCTGACGGCTCCAACCGTAACGCATATGAGTTGTTCGCCAAGTACAACCTGTCCAAGCGTACCCAGTTGTATGTTGACTACGTTGGTATCTCTGCCGACACAGTTGGCAGCAACGGTTCTTACGCTCTGGGCGTGATTCACCAGTTCTAATCCAAAGCTGGCTTGAGCCAGCTGTAGGTTGAACGAATGAAACCCCGCTGTGGTAACACAGTGGGGTTTTTCTATTGGTTCTCGATGATTAGTGTGCTCATTAAGGTTGGTTCAATAAATCCCCCCAAATGGGGGATGTACTTTCAACTGGTGGGCACTATGATTGTTGCGGCATCGGAGGCTTGATTGCTCTCCAATCACCGCAGAAGTCTGATTCAACATCACCTGGACGTAACCGAAGTACACGAAGCGATGGAGTCGCAATGGCGCGGAAAAAGGGATATCGCTCCAGAAGTACAAAAGAATGACGAACGCTCCAAAAAATAGTGAAAGCGTGGTGAATTAAATGAAATCGCCAATCGGGGATAGTGTGTTTTGCACTCCCGTGTGTAACAATTTGCTCGGGTTGAGTTTGACCTTGGTATAAAAGGGAGAAAGAAATTTGAAAAAAGCATTGCGTATTGGTGTCCTATTTTTCGCATCGGTGGCAATTACGGGCTGCGCAACGCGGCCTGAAAGCATATCGGCGTCCTTCGTTTCACACGAAAAGTATTCTGGGCAAAACTGCGCTCAACTTACTGACGCGATGGCGGACTCCCGTGCGAAACTTGCAGAGTACTCAAAGCTTCAGGATAGCAAAGCAAACATGGACGCCGCTACAGTATTTTTTGTATTGATTCCGGCCAGCAAGCTGTCAGGCGACCATGCGGGTGATGTGGCCAAATACAAAGGCGAGGTCGAGGCAGTTGAAACGGCGCAGATTAAAGCAGGTTGCAAAAAGGCAAGCTGACAGCAAAGCCACTTCCGGAAATTGCATTTTCAAGGGATTATCGATTTACAAGCCTGTATTCTTCGTTACATCACCCTTAGGGATCAAGAGCGCCACGCTTTGGCGCCCTGATCCCAAATCGTTCAACTGAAGTCCGTAGAGTACAAGAAAGACGGTTTGCTCAAAGCCGTTTCACGGGGGCCGCAGGCAGCATGTTTGGCAACATCATCTTTGGCGGTGGTGTCGGTGCCATCATTGACCACAACAAAGGCACTGGTTACAACTATCCGGACCAATTGCCTGTTGAAATGGGTAAGTCGGTTGTTGTGGACCGCAAGGTGCAAGATACGCCCACTGCCGCGCAAAAATGAGCGGGCGCGGCCTGATCGCAATTAGACTGGCGTGTCGCGCAGCAGCACGTGTTTCGTGAATTGCAGAAATTCATCTAGGTGTTCGGTGATAACACTCACCAAAATCGGAAGCAGCATGCTTTGGTAGTCATGCACAGCAATGTTGCGAAATGCAACCATGCGTTTCAGGTTGTCAGCCATGAATGCTCCCACGCTCGGCAATCTCACGCATTAGAGGCTCGCGCGCCGTATCCAATGCGGTCTTTTCACTCAGCACATAGCATTCAAATAGTCCGACCTGAGTGCCAGCAGACCAAAGGCGACTACCCTGGGTAATGACCTGGTACTGCATCACCGTGGAAGCTGCACGCAGGTCTAAAAGATCAACCGCGCAGCCAACAATATCGCTGAGGTCTGATGCCGTGTCCCATAACGCCAAGGCATCCGCATAACCAGCTACCAATATTGCAAGGTCGAGGTCACTGTGCGCATCGGCGGTGCCATGGACTTGGCTACCGAAGGCGTATACCGCCATCGCGAGCGGAAACTTCTCTTGCAGTGTTCTCACCACGGGGCCATCTTCTGCGAGCAAATGAGCTTCTACCTTCATAGGTGGAGATTCTAGGTATTTGCCTTCAGGCGTAGCGCTTGCTGCGCAAATTGTTTTTCATTTGCTGCAAGGCCGGTTGCAGGGTTGAGCCGCCAATGCGCAGCGCTACGCTGGTTGCCAAAATATCAATGATCATCAGATGCAGCAACCTGGACACCATGGGGCTGTACTTATCAAAACCTTCCGGGTGGTCGGCACTCAAATGAATATGCCCTGCATTGGCCAGTGGTGACCCGCTAGCCGTAATCACGATCGTGGTGGCGCCATTCTTGCGGGCTATGTCGCAGGCATCCATCAGGTCTCTGGTGCGGCCTGAGTTGCTGATCACCACCACGCAGTCGCCCGGGCCCAACAAAGAGGCGCTCATGACCTGCATGTGACCATCGCTGTAGGCGGTGCTGTTGGTTCCCAGGCGGAAAAACTTGTGCTGTGCGTCTTGCGCCACGATGCCAGAGTTGCCCACTCCAAAGAACTGGATGTGATGCCTTGCCTTATAGGCCGCCACAAGTGCCACCACCGCCTTTTCTATGGCAACAGAACTGGCTTCGTTGCGGTATTTCAGGAAGGCGGCCACCGTGTTGTCAATCACCTTGACCATGATGTCGCCGGTTTTGTCATCGGCATCGACGCTGCGGTGGATAAACGGCACACCCTCGTTGATGATGCCTGCCAGTTTGAGCTTGAAGTCCGACAGGCCGTCATAGCCTACGCTGCGGCAAAACCGCACCACAGTGGGCTTGCTCACGTGAGAGCGATCGGCCAGCTCACTGACGGGCAGCTTGGCAAAGGCGCGGGGGTCGGCCAGACAAAGTTTACCGACACGCTGTTCAGCAGGGGCAAGAGACGGTAGCGACGCCTTGATGCGGTCCAGCATAGTGAATCCTCCTTAATCAGAGATAAGTGAGCGCCGCAGGGTCGCCCCAAGGCGCGAAGGCCCCCTTGGGGGGCAGCGACCCGCGCAGCGGCGGAGCGTGGGGGTCAAGGCTCTTGAGCGCCGCAGGGCCGCCCCAAGGCGCGAGGGCCCCCTTGGGGGGCAGCGACCCGCGCAGCGGCGGAGCGTGGGGGTCACGATTCCTCTGCCCAGCAAAACCCATCCCGGGCGATCATGGCGCTGGAGGCGCTGGGGCCCCAGGTGCCTGAAGCGTAGGGTCTGGGCGGCTGCGGGTCTGCTGCCCAGAAGTTGAGTATGGGCTCTACCCAACGCCAGGCTTCTTCCTGCTCGTCGCTTCGCACAAACAAGTTCAAGCGGCCGTCAATCACGTCGAGCAAAAGGCGCTCATAGGCACCTACCCGCTCCGAGCCAAAGCGCTTGTCAAAGTCCAGGTCCAACTGCACAGGGGCAAGCGCCTGCGCTGCAGCGCTGCGGCTCTGGCGGTTGACCTGGCCTTGGGCCAGCAAATGCAACTCCAGCCCATCTTTGGGTTGAAGGTTGATGATCAGCCGGTTGGCGACGTCGATATTGGAGTTAAAGATGGCGTGTGGCGTAGGCCGAAAGTTGATCACAATGCGCGCATCACGCCCAGCCAGCCGTTTTCCGGTGCGGATGTAGAAAGGCACACCGGCCCAACGCCAGTTGGCGATTTCGGTGCGTAAGGCCACAAAGGTTTCGGTGTGGCTATCGGGGTTGACTCCGGCTTCTTCGCGATAGCCTGGCACGGGTATGCCCGTGCTGGTGCCACTGGCATATTGACCTCGCACTACGTCCTGCGACAAGGACTCCTGTGTCCAGGGCTTCAGAGAGCGCAGAACTTTGAGTTTTTCATCGCGTATGGCATCGGCATGTGAATTGATGGGTGGCTCCATGCCAATCGCACACAGCAGTTGCAATGCGTGGTTTTGCACCATGTCACGCAGTGCGCCCGTTGTTTCATAAAACGCGCCGCGGCTTTCCACGCCCAAGTCTTCGGCAATGGTGATCTGGATATTCGCGATGTGTTCCCGCCGCCACAATGGCTCAAAGAGGGCATTGCCAAATCGCAGAGCAAACAGGTTCTGCACGGCGGGTTTGCCGAGGTAATGGTCGATCCGAAAGACCTGCTTCTCTTCGAAGAAACGACGCACGGTCTGGTTGATGGCACGGTTGGACGCCAGGTCATGGCCCAGCGGTTTTTCCAGTACCACACGGGTGTTGGGTGTGTTTAAGCCGGAAGCGCCCAGTTGCTCGCATACCGTGGTGAATAGCGCGGGCGCCGTGGCCACATACATGACCACCGTTGTGGCATTGCGCGATTGCAGGCTGGTAGCCAGCGCTCCATAGTCTGCAGGCTGCGACAGGTCCATGCGTACAAATTCGAGCAGCGCAGCAAATCGGGCAAATTCCTCGGCACTGGGACGCTTGGAAAGGTCTACCTTGTCAAACCGGGACTGAATCAGCGCACGGTACTGTTCGTGGCTGTACGGGTCGCGACCCACACCAATGATGCGCCCGCCCTCCGGCAAAGTGCCATGTCGAAAGGCCTGAAACAGGGCTGGCATCAGTTTGCGCCAGGCCAGGTCGCCAGTGCCACCAAACAAAACAAGATCAAAACTCATGAGCGTGGGAAGGGTTTGGAAGTGTCAGGAAGTCGGACTGCTAATGTAACTCAGTTACAAAAATTTGCGAAGTTTGTGTAACTTTTCTCGCTCGCGGGCATCTTTTTTGGGCCTGCTGGTGTTACTCCTTAGCGGCTTGGTTTGGGTATAGGGTTAAGCTTTGGGCCTAGAGCAAATCTTTGTGCTGCTTTGGCAGTGGCGTTTCAGGAGAAATAATGAAAAAGTATCTGTCTTTGGCACTGGCTGCGGTATCCGTGGGTGTCCAGGCTCAAACGGTCAATGTGATCTGTTCGGTGCAAGCGGAGTGGTGCAACATGATTGGCACCGTGTATGCCCGCACCACAGGGACCAAAATCAATGTGTCCATGAAAGGCTCTGGCGAGGCGCTGGCGCAACTGATTGCCGAAAAGGAAAACCCCAAGACCGACATCTGGTTTGGCGGCACTGGCGACCCGCACTTGCAGGCTGCCGAGCAGGGCCTTTCGCTGGAGTACAAATCTCCCTCTCTGACACAGTTGCAAGCGTGGGCGCAACAACAGGCACAGCAGTCGGGCTACCGCACCGTTGGCATCTATTCCGGCCCGCTGGGTTTTGGCTACAACACGGAGTTGTTGGCCAAGAAGAAGCTCCCTGTTCCCAAAACCTGGAACGATTTGCTCAACCCTGAGCTCAAGGGCGAGATTCAGGTTGCCAACCCCGCCTCCAGCGGCACGGCCTACACCATGGTAGCCACGCTGGTGCAGTTAATGGGTGAAGACAAGGCATTTGACTACCTGAAAAAATTGCACAAAAACATCAGTCAGTACACCCGCAGCGGCACCGGCCCGATCAAGGCCGCTGCGCGCGGCGAGACCACGGTGTCCATCAGCTTTGTGCATGACGCACCCGGTGAAAAAATTCATGGTTTCCCGGTGGAGGCTGTTACCCCAACGGATGGCACCGGCGCAGAAATTGGTTCTATGAGCATCATCAAGGGCGCGCGCAATCTGGACGCTGCGAAGAAGTTTTACGAATGGGCCTTGACGCCTGCAGCACAGGAAATGGCTGCGGCGGCCAAACAGTTTCAGGTCCCTTCCAACAAGGCGGCCAAGGTAGATGCCAACGTGCCCGATTTCAAGAAAATCAAGTTCATCAATTACGACTATGCCAAATACGGCGCGTCTGCAGAGCGCAAGCGCCTGATTGCCAAATGGGAAAAAGAAGTCAACTCACTGCCTCGCTGAGCCTGCATGTTGAAAGGGGCCAACCGCGCATTGCTGGTCTGGACCATGCTGGGCCTCGGGGCCTATGGTCTGCTGCCTTGGTATGCCATTCAGGATACGGCCTGGTACAGCGTGTTACCCCAGGTGCTGGGCAGCGCAGAGACCGGCAGTGGACTGGTTCAAATTCTGGTGCATGGCCGGGTTTGGCTGGGCCTTGGATTGGTAGGGCTGGCATTGGCTTCGGCCGCATTTTTCTTTCCTGCGGGACGTACCCAATCTGGCTGGCTGCTTGCCGGTGGAATGCTGGGCTTTGGCGGTTTGCTGGCCAGCGGCTTTCTGATTGGCGCGCGGGGATGGAGCTTCGCTTTTTTCAATGCACAGTTTGGAGAGTTGAGCGTCAACCAGTTTGGTATGGGCATTGGAGCGCTTTTGACCCTGCTGGCGCTGGTCATGCTTACTTCGCTGGGGGTTGCGCGAAGGGGCTACTTTAGAGGCGATGTGTTCGTGGCTTCGGCAGTACTGGGTTGTGCGGCGCTGCTCGTCATGTTCATCGCATTTCCTGTCAGCAAGGCATTGTCCGGCGCGTTTTTGAATGAGGACGGCCAATGGGCTTTATCGGCCATTTTTGATCGCATCGGGAACGAGCGGATCTGGGGCCTGGCATGTCTGGCAGGCGGTGTGCGTTGTGGGGTGGCCTGGAACACGCTGTTTTTGGCTTTATTGACCGCCACAGGCACAACCGTGCTCGGAACCATGATGGCCTTGCTGGCCGAGCGCAGCGCAGGACCACGCGTGCAAACACCCTTGCGGGTGGTGGCCTTGCTGCCCATCATTACGCCCCCCTTTGTGGTGGGTCTGGGGCTGATCTTGCTGTTTGGACGGGCAGGGGTTGTGAACCAGTTTCTGGAATACGCATTTGGCATACCGCCCACGCGTTGGTTTTATGGTCTTCTGGGCGTTTGGATTGCGCAATTGTTTGCCTTTACGCCCATAGCCTTCATGATCATGCGCGGGGTGGTGCAAGGCGTGGCACCCAGCCTGGAAGAGGCAGCGCAGACGCTGCGTGCCGACCGAAAGAAGACTTTTTTCACCGTGACTTTGCCGCTGCTCAAACCGGGGCTGGCCAATGCTTTTTTGGTCGGCTTCATTGAGAGCATTGCAGATTTTGGTAATCCGGTGGTGGTGGGCGGGCAGTTCTCAGTGCTGTCTACCGATATCTTTTTTGCCATTGTGGGTGCGCAGTTCGACCAGGGCAAAGCGGCTTCTCTTGCCTGGATCTTGACGCTGTTTGCGCTGGCGGTTTTTGCCCTGCAGCGTGCCTTGCTGGGCAAGCAGAACTACACCACTGTCAGTGGTAAGGGGGATGCGGGCATTCCCATGGCGCTGCCCGATGGCGTGCGCCGCACCCTCAATGCGCTGGTGTACCCCTGGCTGACCTTCACGGTGGTGGTGTATCTCTTTGCCTTTGCCGGAGGCTTTGTCCAAACCTGGGGGCGCGATTACACCCTGACCCTGGCCCATTTCAAAACCGCTTTCGGGCTGGAGTGGAGTGAGTTTGGTCTGGTCTGGGCGGGTACCGCCTGGAACTCGTTGTTTACCACCGTAAAGCTCGCGGGCCTGTCTGCTCCCATGACGGCGGGCGTGGGCCTGCTGATTGCCTATTTGATGGCGCGCACCGAGTTTCGGGGGCAGGGTTGGTTTGAGTTTGTGGCCTTGCTGGCCTTTGCCATTCCGGGCACGGTGCTGGGCGTGAGCTACATACTGGCTTTCAATGTCCCCCCCATAGAGCTGACGGGCACCGGGCTGATCATCGTGTTGTGCTTCATGTTTCGCAATTTGCCGGTGGGGGTGCGTGCGGGTACCGCAGCCTTCAAGCAACTGGACCGCTCGCTGGACGAGGCCTCTGTGATGCTGCGGGCCTCGACCTTCCAGACGCTGCGCCATGTGGTTTTGCCACTGCTTAAGCCCGCTTTGGTGGCTGCGCTGGTCTATAGCTTTGTGCGTGCCATGACTACAGTCAGCGCCGTGATCTTCCTGGTGACAGCGGAGAACGAACTGGCGACGACCTACATCATTGGCAGGGTCGGCAATGGCGACTATGGTGTGGCACTGGCGTATTGCACGGTACTCATTGTCTTGATGTCGCTTTCCATTGCACTCATCCAGTTTCTGGTGGGAGAGCGCAAGCTGGGGCGGCGCAAGGCAGGCCAATCCAGAACGCTGGCTTCGGCCCACTCAACTTTATAGGCGGGAAACATCTTCATGAGCTTTGGAGTGGAATTCAGAAATGTCACCAAACGCTACGGAATGGATGCCAGCGCCCCCTTGGTGATTCAGGGCATCAGTTTCGAGATCGCGCAAGGTTCACTTACTACGATTCTGGGACCATCGGGCTGCGGCAAAACCACGGTGTTGCGCATGATTGCCGGTCTGGAGACGGCTACATCGGGCCAGATCATCATGAACGGCAAGGATGTCACCACGCTGGGTCCGGCAGAGCGCAACGTGAGCATGATGTTTCAAAGCTACGCGCTTTTCCCGCACATGAACGTGCTGGAAAACGTGATGTACGGCTTGAAGATGTCGGGTGTTGAAAAAGGTGAAGCTGCGCGCCGTGCCATAGAAACGCTGGGCAATGTGGGCCTGGTGGGCTATGACGAGCGCCTGCCCAGTGAATTGTCGGGCGGGCAGCAGCAGCGGGTGGCGCTGGCCCGAG
>CAJBMJ010000361.1 GCA_903954045.1 uncultured beta proteobacterium
CCAAGCGTGAAGACGTGCAGCGCGGCCAAGTGCTGTGCAAGCCCAATTCGATCAAGCCACACACCCACTTCACGGGCGAGATCTATGTCTTGTCCAAGGACGAAGGCGGCCGCCACACACCATTCTTCAACAACTACCGCCCCCAGTTCTACTTCCGTACAACGGACGTGACCGGTGCGATCGAGTTGCCAGAAGGCAAAGAAATGGTGATGCCTGGTGACAACGTGTCGATCACAGTGAAGCTGATCAACCCCATCGCCATGGAAGAAGGTCTGCGCTTCGCTATTCGCGAAGGCGGTCGTACCGTGGGTGCGGGTGTGGTTGCGAAAATTATTGCGTAATTCGCAAGTAACAAGGAATTACCATGGCTACCAAGCAAAAAATCCGCATTCGCCTGAAGGCATTTGACTATAAGTTGATTGACCAGTCCGCAGCAGAGATCGTTGACACTGCCAAACGCACCGGCGCCATTGTTAAAGGCCCTGTGCCTTTGCCAACTCGCATGAAGCGTTTTGACATTCTGCGTTCGCCCCACGTAAACAAAACCAGTCGTGACCAGTTTGAAATTCGCACCCATCAGCGTTTGATGGACATTGTCGACCCAACAGATAAAACGGTTGATGCGCTGATGAAGCTGGACTTACCGGCTGGTGTGGACGTCGAAATTAAGCTGCAGTAATTTGATCGCAAGTTCGGGCGAACAACCCGAACTTGCATCAATGTCAGACGCGGGTTATACTCGCAGGCTCGGAAGAGTTCGCTCAAGGTGAATTAGCCGAGTTTTATTAACAGTCTTTCACACAAAAACGTTGTAGCCAATTGAAGTTACAACGGTGAAAGTTACGGAGAAAACAATGAGTCTTAGCAATCACTTAGGGTTGCTGGGTCGCAAGGTTGGCATGATGCGCCTATTTACGGACGAGGGGGATGCAGTTCCCGTCACCGTAGTGGATGTGTCTAACAATCGCGTGACACAGGTGAAAACCCAAGAGAATGACGGCTATGTTGCCTTGCAGGTGACATTCGGTTCGCGTAAAGCTTCGCGCGTGACCAAGCCCATCGCCGGACACCTTGCCAAGGCAGGTGTCGAAGCCGGTGAAATCATCCAGGAATTCCGCGTTGCTGCAGACACAGCAGCAAAATACACGGCTGGCGCTACTGTGCCTGTGGCCGATGTATTTGCCGTAGGCCAAAAAGTGGATGTGCAAGGCACCTCCATTGGTAAGGGTTACGCCGGCACGATCAAGCGTCACAACATGAGTTCGCAGCGTGCATCTCACGGCAATAGCCGTTCGCACAATGTGCCGGGCTCGATCGGTATGGCACAAGATCCAGGTCGTGTTTTTCCTGGTAAGCGCATGACAGGTCATTTGGGTGATGTCACCAAGACAACCCAGAATCTGGATGTGATTCGTATTGATGAAGCGCGCCAATTGCTTTTGATCCGGGGTGCAATCCCCGGTTCGGCTGGCGGTTTTGTAACAGTGCGCCCAGCTATTAAGGCTAAGGCAGCGAAAGGAGCGAACTGATGCAGCTCGAACTCCTGAATGACCAAGGTCAGGCTACTTCGAAATACGAAGCGCCAGAGACCGTTTTTGGTCGTGAATACAATGAAGATCTGGTGCACCAGGTTGTGGTGGCTTTCCAGGCTAATGCGCGTCAAGGCACTCGTGCCCAAAAAGACCGTGAGCAGGTCAAGCACTCCACCAAGAAGCCGTTCAAGCAAAAGGGAACTGGTCGCGCTCGCGCTGGCATGACGTCTTCGCCGCTGTGGCGCGGAGGCGGTCGCATTTTCCCGAATATGCCTAACGAAAACTTCAGCCAGAAGATCAATAAGAAGATGTACCGCGCTGGTATGGCTTCCATCTTCTCTCAGCTGGCGCGCGAGGGCCGCCTCGCCGTGGTTGACTCACTGACCGTTGATTCTCCCAAGACCAAAGCATTGGCTGCCAAATTCAAGGCTATGAACTTGGACTCCGTATTGGTAATTGCCGATCAAGTCGACGAAAACCTGTACCTGGCATCCCGCAATCTGGTGAACATTCTGGTAGTCGAGCCACGCTACGCCGATCCGGTGTCGCTGGTGCATTACCGCAAAGTGCTGGTCACTAAGGCTGCCATGGACACACTCAAGGAGATGTTCGCATGAGCGCCCGTATGAACAACACGTCGAAGGTCAAGTACGACGAAGGTCGTTTGATGCAGGTTCTGGTCGCTCCCATCGTGTCTGAAAAGGCAACCATGGTCGCTGAAAAATCCAATGCTGTGACGTTCAAGGTGCTGCAAGACGCTACCAAGCCCGAAATCAAGGCCGCTGTGGAATTGATGTTCAAGGTCGAGGTGCAAGGCGTTTCTGTGGTGAATACAAAAGGCAAGGCCAAGCGCTTTGGCAAATCCAACGGTCGGCGCGACAACATTCGCAAAGCCTACGTGATGCTGAAAGCCGGCCAAGAGCTGAACCTCGGTGGGGAGGCTGCGTAATCATGGCTGTCATCAAAATGAAACCAACTTCCCCAGGCCGTCGTGGCGTGGTGAAGATTTCCCGTGACCACCTGTACAAAGGTGCCCCTCACGCTGCATTGTTGGAGCCGCAATTCCAGCAGGCCGGACGTAACAACAACGGCCATATCACAACCCGTCACAAGGGCGGTGGTCATAAGCACCACTACCGCGTCGTGGACTTTGTCCGCAACAAAGACGGCATTCCTGCCAAGGTTGAGCGTATTGAGTACGACCCGAACCGTTCCGCGCACATCGCTTTGGTGTGCTATGCAGACGGTGAGCGCAAGTACATCATTGCGCCTCGCGGCCTGGAAGTCGGCGCATCCATCATGAACGGTTCGGAAGCACCTATCCGTGTTGGTAACACCTTGCCGATTCGCAACATTCCCGTGGGTTCCATCATCCATTGTGTGGAACTGCAAGTTGGCAAAGGAGCGCAGATCATTCGCTCAGCTGGAACGTCTGCGACCTTGCTGGCCCGTGAAGGCACTTACGCCCAGGTTCGTGTTCGCTCTGGTGAGGTTCGCAAGATCCACATTGACTGCCGCGCCACTATCGGCCAGGTTGCCAATGAGGAGCACAGCCTTCGTCAACTGGGTAAAGCCGGTGTCAAGCGCTGGATGGGTATTCGCCCAACCGTTCGCGGTGTGGTGATGAACCCTGTGGACCACCCTCATGGTGGTGGCGAGGGCAAGACCGGCGAAGGCCGTCATGCAGTCGATCCTTGGGGTAATCTGACCAAGGGTTACCGTACCCGTAACAACAAGCGCACGCAGGTCATGATCGTGTCGCGTCGCAAGAAGTAAGGGGAAGGATAAATGACTCGTTCTCTCAAAAAAGGTCCCTTTGTTGACCATCACTTGGTAGCTAAAACCGAAAAGGCCGTGGCTACCAAGGACAAGAAGCCGATCAAGACTTGGTCGCGTCGCTCCATGATCCTGCCAGAGTTCATCGGTCTGACGATCGCTGTTCACAACGGCAAGCAGCACGTGCCTGTCTACATCACCGACCAAATGGTTGGCCACAAGTTGGGTGAGTTCGCTCTCACTCGGACTTTCAAGGGCCACCCTGCGGACAAAAAAGTCCAGAAGAAATAAGGAGGTGACCATGGAAACACGTGCAACCCTTCGTGGCGTTCGATTGTCTGTTGACAAAGGCCGTCTGGTCGCGGATCTGATCCGTGGCAAGAAAGTAGATCAAGCCCTGAACATTCTGCAATTCACCCAGAAAAAAGCTGCGGTGATTATCAAGAAGGTTCTGGAGTCTGCCATTGCCAATGCTGAGCACAATGACGGTGCTGATATTGACGAATTGAAGGTTAAAACCATCTACGTCGAGCAAGGTGCGTCGCTGCGCCGCTTCACGGCCCGTGCAAAAGGCCGCGGCAATCAAATTCGCAAACCCACGTGCCATGTGTACGTGACGGTTGGAAACTGAAAGAGGCCAGGAAGATATGGGACAAAAAATCCACCCAACCGGCTTTCGCCTGAGCGTCAGCCGTAACTGGAACTCGCGCTGGTACGCCAGCAACCGTGATTTCGCCGGCATGCTGGCCGAAGACATCAAGGTGCGTGAGTACCTGAAGACCAAACTCAAGAACGCTTCCGTTTCGCGTATCTTGATTGAGCGTCCTGCCAAGAACGCCCGTATCACCATTTTCTCGGCACGTCCGGGCGTGGTGATTGGCAAAAAAGGCGAAGACATTGAAAACCTCAAACGCGACTTGGGCAAGCAATTGGGCGTGCCGGTAGCAGTCAACATCGAAGAAGTGCGCAAGCCTGAAATTGATGCCAAGCTGATCGCCGACAGCATCACCCAGCAGCTCGAAAAACGCATCATGTTCCGTCGTGCCATGAAGCGTGCCATGCAAAATGCCATGCGTTTGGGCGCCTTGGGCATCAAGATCATGTCTGCCGGTCGTCTGAACGGCATTGAAATCGCTCGTACCGAGTGGTATCGCGAAGGTCGTGTGCCATTGCACACCCTGCGCGCTGACATCGACTACGGCACCTCTGAAGCCAAGACCACCTACGGTGTGATCGGCGTCAAGGTTTGGGTCTACAAGGGCGATACGTTGGGTCGTAACGACCTGCCTGCTGCTTCAGAACCCCGTTCCGAAGAAGAACGCCGTCCACGTGGACCGCGCCGTGACGACCGTGGCGGTGCACGCCCTGGTTCTGACCGTCCGGCCCCACGAGGTGCTGCACCCCGTCGCCCAGTCGGTGGAAACACCGCGCCTGCCGACGGCAGCGACAAACCCGTCGAAGCCTCTGGCGTCGACGCTACCAAACCCACCGTTAAGCGCGTACGCAAAGTCGCCGCGCCAGCTGCAGCAGCTGACGGTAAAGGAGAATAACCATGTTGCAACCCGCTCGCCGGAAATACCGCAAAGAGCAAAAGGGCCGAAACACCGGCATCGCGACCCGAGGCAGCTCGGTCGCATTCGGTGACTTCGGTCTGAAATGTACCGATCGCGGCCGTTTGACGGCCCGCCAGATTGAAGCCGCACGACGTGCGATTTCCCGTCACGTCAAACGTGGTGGACGTATTTGGATTCGCGTATTCCCCGACAAGCCGATTTCCCAAAAGCCTGCTGAAGTGCGTATGGGTAACGGTAAAGGCAATCCCGAGTACTACGTGGCTGAAATTCAGCCCGGAAAAATCGTGTTTGAAATCGTAGGTGTGTCCGAAGAGTTGGCCCGTGAAGCGTTCCGTTTGGCGGCTGCCAAACTGCCTTTGCGTACCACCTTTGTGGCCCGCATGCTTGGCCAGTAATCAGGAGATATCGAAATGACGAAAGCTGCTGAACTGCGCCAAAAAGACGTAGCTGGTCTGCAAACCGAAGTCAAAGCGCTGCAAAAAGCACACTTTGGCCTACGTATGCAAAAAGCCACGCAACAACTCAACAACACCGCTACGCTGCGCTCTGCGCGCCGTGACATTGCTCGCGCCAAGACCATTCTTGTCGAGAAGCAAAGCGCTGATAAATCCGCCAAATAAGGAGCGATAAATGACGGAAGCTAAAAAATCCCTCAAGCGCACCTTGATTGGCAAGGTGGTCAGCGACAAACGTGCAAAGACAGTCACCGTGCTGATTGAGCGTCGTGTCAAACACGAGCTCTATGGCAAGATTGTTGGTAAATCGAGCAAGTACCACGCCCACGACGAAAAGGGCGAGTACAAACTGGGTGATGTGATCGAGATCACCGAAAGCAAACCGATCTCCAAAACCAAGAACTGGGTTGCGACCCGTTTGGTGGAAAAGGCTGCTGCGGTTTGAGTCTATAGACCTGATCCCTGCAAGACCCGGATAAACGGCCCACAATGTGGGCCGTTTTCATTGGTATTTATATATAGGAGAAACATTCCATGATTAAAGTAGGCGACACCCTTCCAGCAAGCACTCTGATGGAGTACTCTGAAGTCGAAGGCGAAGGTTGCAGCATTGGCCCCAATCCGGTCAACGTTGCCACTGCCACTGCAGGCAAAACGGTCGCTTTGTTTGCGCTGCCAGGCGCGTTTACGCCTACGTGTTCGGCAAAGCATGTGCCCGGGTATGTGGAGTCTTTCGATGCATTCAAATCCGCAGGCGTCGATGAAATCTGGTGCGTCAGTGTCAATGACGCCTTTGTCATGGGCGCATGGGCCAGAGACCAAAAAACAGGTGGCAAGGTGCGCATGCTGGCCGACGGCAGTGCAGATTTCGCTAAGTCAACCGGATTGACGCTGGATCTAACCAGCCGAGGAATGGGTGTGCGCAGTAACCGCTACTCCATGCTGGTGAAAGATGGCAAAGTCGTCTCGCTCAATATTGAAGGGCCTGGCAAGTTCGAAGTGAGCGACGCAGCTACCCTGCTGGCACAAGCCAAGAGCTGATCGATTAAATCAAAGGTCGGCTTTGAG
>CAJBMJ010000362.1 GCA_903954045.1 uncultured beta proteobacterium
GGGCTTGGCACCTGTGACGCGCAGCTGGGCTGCATTGATGATGACGATGAAGTCACCGGTATCGACGTGAGGCGTGTAAATGGCCTTGTGTTTGCCGCGCAAACGGAGAGCAACTTCGCTGGCTACTCGTCCGAGGACCTTATCGGTCGCGTCAATCACAAACCACTCGTGCACGACCTCAGCGGGTTTTGCGCTGAAAGTTGACATGAGAAATTCCTAAAAGGAGTTGGTTTGGAGGGCTCTTTTCCACGGTCGGCGTTCCTCTATTGGGAATCTCTTAGGTGGGTTTACTCTGAATCAGAGTTCTTCGCCGCGGAACCACTAGTGCGCTGCGAAGCCCGCCATTATAGAAGATTTACCCGAATTCCCCAAATGCTTTGGAAGGGGTGTGTCGGAAGGGGCTCCTCGTCCTCACTCGGTGTCGGCCGATACCATGCCCGTTTTACGGTTGTACTTCAGAGTGATTTTGTTGATTTCGCACAAATCAACGTCCTCCCAAACGATATCTGATCCGTCATCGTCAAAAACCACCTTGATATCCTGCATACAGGCACTTTTGTCGGAAAACTTGAACAGTCTGCTCTTACCGTTATCAAGATAACCGTCCCCCATCCGGTCTTTGCCCCAAGCCTCCTTATTGGATGGAGAGACATACACTTCACGCAAGGTGTAGCCAGTGCGGTTAACCATAGTGAAATCGGCATCCCCCGCAAAAGCAGCGCCACCTGACAGAGCAACAACGGCGACCGCACCAGAAATCAGTGCACGGACAAGACTTTTCATGAAGATCCCTTTGAGTGTTTGGACGGCCATACTAACAACAAAATAGTTCGGCCCCAGGCGGTTACCATCGGTCCATGTTCAGTTACCGCCACGCCTTCCACGCCGGAAACCACGCCGATGTGCTTAAACACACGGTTCTGCTTGCCATTTTGCGGCACATGACGCTCAAGGAAACTGCGCTCAATGTGTTTGATACCCATGCGGGCGCCGGTCTGTACCGGTTGGACGGGGACTATGCCAAAACCAGTGAAGAGGCCACCGAGGGTTTCCTCAAGCTGGTGGCAGGCAAACCCAAAACGCCTTTTGCATCCGCCTTGCAAGACTATGTGGAAATGGTGGCCGGATTCAATTCCGGTGGCCACTGGAGTGTGTACCCTGGTTCACCTTTCATCATTCAGCAACTGCTGCGTGAGCGTGACAAGCTCAAATTGTGGGAAATGCACCCTACCGACACCAAAACGCTCACAGCCAACATCGCCCAGTTGGATGCAGGTCGCCAGGTAGCCATCCTTCGGGAAGACGGATTTGAAGGACTCAAGAAGTTTTTGCCGCCACCCTCCCGGCGCGCCCTGGTGCTGTGCGATCCCAGCTTTGAGGTCAAACACGACTACGCCAGGGTTCACGCCATGGTGGCGGATGCCATGCAGCGCTTTTCCACAGGCACCTACGCGGTGTGGTACCCCATCATCCCGCGCCCCGAAGCACACGACCTGCCGAAAAAGCTGAAAACCTTGGCCAACAAATCCGGCAAGCCCTGGCTGCACGCGACATTAACCGTCAAGTCAAGCAAACTGACGCAGGACGAGCATGGTGAAGTTGTCCGTCCTGGTTTGCCTGCCAGCGGAATGTTCGTGATCAATCCGCCGCACACTCTGAAAGCCGCCCTCAAAGACGCTCTGCCGCAAATGGTGGAGTTGCTTAAGCAAGACCAAAACGCCACGTCGACCCTGGAGTCTGGCGGCTGACCTACCCCCAGCCAAAAAGGCGGTTTGCCGGGCGGCGATTTCTGCGCATTTGGCAGCATGAGCCGCCCGGCAATGCGCCCCGGCGGCTCGCACAAGTTCAGGAAAGATAGCCCAGGTTTCGGCACAAGGCCAGCGTAGGTGCACTCTGGTTCATAGTGTAGAAGTGGATCGCAGGCGCACCACCGGCACGCAGTTGCTCACACAAATCCGTCACCACATCGAGGCCAAACGCCTTGATTGAAGCCGTGTCGTCGCCAAAACTTTGCAAGCGCAGACGAATCCAGCGGGGAATTTCGGCTCCGCAGGCGTCCGAAAATCGCATCAGTTGTGTAGAGCTGGTAATGGGCATGATGCCGGGAACCACGGGTACGGTAATGCCAAGCGCGTCCAATTCATCCTGAAAGCGGAAGTAGGCATCCGCGTTATAAAAATACTGTGTGATAGCTGAATTGGCTCCGGCCTTCACCTTGGCAGCAAACGCCTGCAAATCGCTAGCCGGTGATTTTGCCTGAGGATGCACCTCTGGATAGGCGGCCACTTCAATGGAAAAGTCGTCGCCAGTCTCTGCGCGAATGAACGCCACCAAATCACTGGCGTACTGGAACTCTCCGCCCGCTCCATAGCCGCTGGGCAAGTCGCCCCGCAAGGCCACCAGACGCTGGACACCCATGCCCTTCAGCGTTGCCAACTGCGTGCGCACCGTTTCCTTGGTCGCCCCGACGCAAGAAAAGTGGGAAGCAGCGCTCACCCCTTCGGCGAGGATTTCGCGCACCGTGTTGAAAGTTCCCTCTTGGGTAGAGCCACCCGCACCAAAGGTCACTGAGCAAAACTCCGGTTCAAGAACGTACAACTGCTGACGCACGCCGCGCAACTTTTCTGCTCCCTCCGGCGTCTTGGGCGGGAAGAACTCCAAACTGACTGGCATTCCGGTATTGCTAGGCATACTTATCTCCATCTCACACCACGACTGCCGCCGTGGAGAAACTCAAGGCGCCTTGACAGCGCAAATGAAAAACTCGCGGTTTCCATCGCCGCCGTCAATTGGCGAATCAAACCAGTGGGTGACCTTCAGCCCCAACTCGGCGCAGCACTCACGCAAACGCTGCTCCACGATGGGGTACATGCCAGCATCTTTGACTATTCCGCCCTTGCCAACCTGGCCTGGCTGCAATTCAAATTGCGGCTTCACCAAGGTGAGCAAAACGCCGCCTGCTTTGAGCAAAGGTACGGCGGCAGGCAAGACCAGGGTCTGCGAAATAAACGACAGGTCCGCCACCAACAAGTCAAACGGTGGCGCGAATTCCGCAGGCAGCTCGGGCGAGTCGGATTCGTCCTCCTCACCGCGCCCATCCTCGTCATTGGAATCTGAACCTTCATCGTCCTCGCCGAAGGGCTCATTCTCAAGGTCAAATTGGCCTTCAGCGCCCGTACTATCTGCGTAAGCAGCTATCAAATCCGCAGCAGACAGCGTTCGGGCATTGACACCCTCCACACACAACACCCGCGCATCACTGCGCAGACTCGGATGCAGTTGAGCGCTTCCCACATCGACGCCCACCACCGATTGCGCCCCCGACTTGAGCAGGCAATCAGTGAACCCGCCGGTGCTTTGCCCCACATCCAGGCATCGCAGCCCGGCGACAGCAAGGCCCGTCTTTTTCAAAGCAGCTTCAAGCTTGAGCCCACCGCGCGACACATAGCGTGCCTCGGAATCATCGAGCAAACGGATTTCCGCAGTTTCAGGCACCTCGTCGCCATTTTTGGCAACGCGTTTCCACACGTCCAAATGAAGCCACTCCACGCCGCCCGCAATCAGGCGCTGGGCCTGAGAGCGGGTACTGGCCAGCCCGCGCTGCACCAGCAATTGGTCAATTCGCATTAGGTTTTCTCTGTGTTGCACCGCATACCAAGCCTCCTCAACAGGGACACCGCCGAACCGGCTTCGCCGGGCGGCAGGGTGTCGCCCCCTTGAGGGGGAGGCGCCGCAGGCGCACGGGGGTGTTAGTACCTATAGCTGTCTTTTTTGTACGGACCAGACTTGCTCACGCCGAGGTAAGCGGCTTGCTCGTCAGACAACTCGGACAGCATGGCACCCACTTTCATCAGGTGCAGGCGCGCCACTTTTTCGTCCAGGTGCTTGGGCAACACATAGACCTTGCCGGACTTGTATTCCTTGGGCTTGGTGAACAGTTCGATCTGGGCGATCGTCTGGTTCGCAAAACTGGAAGACATCACAAAACTGGGGTGACCTGTGCCACAACCCAAGTTAACCAGACGGCCCTTGGCCAACAGAATGATGCGCTTCTCTTCTTTCTTGCCCTTCTTGGGGAAGATGACGTGGTCTACCTGCGGCTTGATCTCTTCCCACCTCAGCTTTTCCAGGGAAGCGACGTCAATTTCGTTGTCGAAGTGTCCAATATTGCAAACGATGGCCTGGTCTTTCATGGCCTCCATGTGCTTGTAGGTAATGACGTTCTTGTTGCCGGTAGCGGTCACGAAAATGTCGGCCTTGTCGGCAGCGTATTCCATGGTCACAACCTTGTAGCCTTCCATGGCGGCTTGCAGGGCGTTGATGGGGTCAACCTCGGTCACCCACACTTGCGCAGACAGCGCGCGCAGCGCCTGGGCTGAGCCCTTGCCCACGTCACCGTAGCCCGCCACGCAAGCTACTTTGCCAGCGATCATCACATCGGTGGCGCGCTTGATCGCGTCCACCAGAGACTCGCGGCAACCGTAGAGGTTGTCAAACTTGCTCTTGGTCACAGAGTCATTCACGTTGATGGCGCGGAAGGCCAACGTGCCCTTGGCGGACATTTCTTCCAGACGCATCACACCGGTGGTGGTTTCTTCGGTCACACCGATGATGTTTTTCAACCGGCGGCTGTACCAGGTGGGGTCCACCTTGAGCTTGGCCTTGATGGCGTTGAAAAGACAGATTTCTTCTTCGCTGCCGGGTTTGGCCAGCACCTTGATGTCTTTCTCAGCCCGGGCTCCCAGGTGCATCAACAAGGTTGCATCGCCGCCGTCGTCCAGAATCATGTTCGGGCCTTCAGTTTTGCTTCCCTTGGGTCCGAATTCAAAAATGCGGTGGGTGTAATCCCAGTAATCGACCAGGGTTTCGCCCTTGTACGCAAATACCGGTGTGCCTTTGGCTACCAGAGCGGCA
>CAJBMJ010000363.1 GCA_903954045.1 uncultured beta proteobacterium
CAGCGTCTCCAAAGCAGATCGTCTCCGCTACCCTACCTGCCAGCAATGAGGCCCGCTCGGAGCGCACGGTAGCACGGTCCTGCATGAACGAGTCCCCCGCGAAAGTGCATCGACCAGCGGTCTTTCGGGGTTCGATGCTCACTTCTACCAAACGTCTTGAAGGTGTCAGAGACTGCGACACGATGACGTGTCCGTCCTCATGACAGGCCACCAGGGATAGATACTTCTCAGAAGGCGGGTCGGTACGCGTCAACAATGGACCAAAGCTCACGTCCCGAACCACGTCTTTGACGTCCTCTGCTTTGAGCAAAGGTACGCCAGACTTTTCTCGTAACAGGATGACTTGTCGCAGGCAACGCTCCAGATCAGCGCCACTCAGACCTGTGGCCAGCTCTGCCAGTTCGTCGCGTTCTGCATCGCTCATTTCAGCCCACGGTGTGAATCGTTGGAAGTAGGTTAATCGAGCAGGCTTGTCCAGAGTGGGAACTTCGATGTGGCACTCAATTCGACCTGAACGTAACAGTGCCTCATCGACTTTGGACGGGAAGTTGGTGGCTGCCAGCACGAACACAGAGGACTCTGCGCCAACGTTGATACCATCAATTTCAGACAGCAGCAGATTGATAGCGAGGTCATTACCACCCTGCCCACGGCGCCCCAGGGCATCAATCTCGTCGATAAAGACGATACTCGGCTGGTGCTTACGCGCTACTGAAAACACCCGGCTGATGAATCCAGCTTGGAGTAGGTCCGGACCTGTTGCTGCGATAAACGGTAATCCAGCCTGGTTCGCCATGGCTTTGGCCAGTGTGGTCTTGGCCGTTCCCGGTGCTCCCCACAGCAGCGCACCACGTGGCGCCGGAACGCCGGCCTTTGTCAAGGCTCCGCGATTTTTCAGGGTCAGTGACATCTCCTCCAACGCCAGTTTGGCCGACTCCAGTCCCACAATGTCTTCAAATCGCTTGTCCGGGATCTCAGCCCGCAAGCCACCGCCCTGCCCGTAGTCACGCCAACTGGTCTTCTTCTCAACGCTAATCCGGCTAATGATGATCTTGGCTGGCTCAGACGTACGTCCGCCCGGCGCCACGTTCAACTCAAACGTAACAAACTCATTGCGCCGTGCAAGACTTTGCAAGGGTGAGTCACCCCATGCCTCCATCCACTGGGTAAGTTGGGTTGTGACTTCAGCGCAAACGTCAATCAGCACCTCATCGGAATTCTTCTTGCTGGTCTTGAGCATCGTCAGGCAGCGGTTGATAAACCCACTGGTGAGTGCCTCGAACTGCCCAGGATGAAATTGCACCTCTGTTCCCAACAACAAGGTCTCAGCAATGTGCCTGGGTTGGACAAAGGTGAGATCCATCCCGCGGCGTAACTGTTTGGCTACCTGCTGCTGCAGTCTGGACATGACCATTTCTACCTTGTCAGCCCATTCCAGCGGTTCAAAGAGGTAGAGCCGTGTCTTGTCCAGTGCGCGCATCAGTGTCGGTGCGACCCGCAGTCGGCCCTGTTCGTCACTGGCAATGCGGATTCCATCGAACAACGCCTGGTTGAGTCGCATGGTGTCAGATCCGAGTCTCTTTCGCAGAGCGGCATCCCGGTAGATCTCACTGCCGAGTTGGGTCGTAAAGACCACAACTGTTCCGCTGAAATCAATCATTCCTTTGGAATACTTTGGCGTGCTTGCCAGTTGCTTGTCATCTCGGGTTGCTTCGAACTGATCCTGCAACTCTCCGGTGGTCAGGATAGGTGCCAGAAATGCCTGTACGCGGGGGTGAGCGCATTCGAAATTGTCAAATACCAAAATGGCGTTGGGATGCGCCTGTACGAATGAAGTCAATTCCCCTGGGCGCGCGGTAGCCCAGCCTTTGCGCAATCCGATCAGACCAAAACCTTCGTTCTCAATGCAATAGGAGGCCATATCGAGCACTTTGATCGGGCGCCCTCGCCCAGTCGCAACAGGAAGACGGGACGCAATATGTGATTTGCCAGAACCGGCCGGTCCACAAAACAAGAAGGCCGCTTCTGGGCCCTTGCGCCGTGCGTCATGTGATTGCCAAGCAATGTCTTGCGCGATCCCCTCGAGAACGCACTCCAAACCCACAATCCCTAAACTCAAACTCTTGTGCACCGCTGCATAGCGCTTCGCGCCCACCGTGACCGCGGTGCCCTCCGTTGTTTTGCCGGCTTGTGAATCCGCGGCACTGGTGTTAGTGGAATCTGAAGTTGTCTGGGGTGAGGATTTGAACAAATGGAACTCCGTGTAGTTGAGTTCGTAAGTCGTATCCCGTCCCAAATTCGTTCGATCTATTTGTGTGCTCCTCCTAAATTGAGTTCTTACAAAAGAAGAGAAGGCAGGCGGTAGCCTACCAAGATGGTTTCTGGTTTCCCCCACTATCAGCACTTGTCGGACAGCGCTTTCTTGGGTACCAAAGCCATCTCGGTATCAACTAGCCACTGGTTATTTCCTTTGTCCGCCTTGCTGAGGACCTTTACATCCGAATCAAAGCTGTCACTGAGAGAAATGCCCAGGGGTGCCATTTGCGCATCCATCTGTCTGAGACTGTCTTTGACGATGGCGTTGACGTCTGAATCGGATGGGCCGGATGAACAGGCGACTAGGACCATGCTTGCAAGCGTTACAAGGAATATACAAATTGAGACCATAAGAACCTTTTGCGAATGATGGTTTAACAAACTGTCTGTCTTGCCTATTAACCTTGCAGTCAGGGGGATTGAGAATCCCTTCTAGCTGCTTTTGGCTAACATTCGTAAGTTGGAGCGTTCGTGCAAAAGGTTCGGTTTTTCGGAGGCGAACGCCGAACTATTTCAACAAATTAAAGAGGCTTGCAGGGTCCGGGTAGCCCATCTGTTTGAATAACTCCCGTTGCGTGTCAGCTGACGGGTTCTGCTTCATCTTCAGCTGCGCCAGGTTAATGGCGGCACCCGGGTATCCTTGGGCCGCAGCGAGTTCAAACAAGCGCTGAGCCTCTTTTGAATCTTTGTGTCCACCCTCCCCAAAGAAGCGCATTTCTCCCAGTTCCGTCTGGGCAATGGCATCACCTTTGGTCGCCGCTTTCTCGTACCAGTAGACTGCCTGGGTGTTGTTGGGCATGGCCCGGTACACCATTCCCAAAAGTAACATGGCATCTACCTCGCCACGTCGAGCACGTGTTTCTGTGGGCTTGATTTCGTCCGGCGAGAAGCTGCGTACCCGCTGCTCGAATTCCGCAGTTCGCCGCCGCCAAGCCTCGCGAGCCCTAGATTCCAATATGCGCTTGGTGAGTCGTTCTGGACTATTTTCTGCTTCGGGTGTCAATGCCTGCCCCGCAACCGGCTTCTCAATGGCTGGCTGCGCCTGCGGGGGGAGAGCCTCGGTTTTGAGCACGATGTCGCTGGTCAGATTCGATTCAACCCAGGGTGTCTGCGCATTGCCGGTCTTCTGTCGCACGGTGCTGGCGACCTGCTTGAAGACTTGGTCCAAGGGCAAGCCCGGTTGCAGCAACATACTCGCTAACGTAGCGGTATACAAACTGTTGCGCGCCAGTCCATCCGCCGCCAATTCGCCGGGGGACGTTGAATAGGCTATAAGGGTTTCATGGGGCGCGATGGCCTTCGCCAATCCATCCGGTGATGGCGTCCAGTTTCGGTAGTTGCCTTTGACTGACGTTGCGAACGGATTGTTGCGACATGCATCGATCACAACAACGTTGACATTCGAAGAAGCCGCTGCAAGACGTTCCAGCACCGTTTGCAAGGGAAGTGATCGCAGTGGCACTTGGGCCGGATCGTCAAACTCAGCGTCTACCGGCAGCAGATAGTTCTGGCTGGCTACTTGGACACCGTGGCCTGCGTAGTACACCAAGGCTACAGACCCCGCAGGCAACTGCGCACTGAAGCCTGACACCGCATTGATCATGCCTTTGCGGGTCAGGTTGACCTCTTTGGAGACCACAAATCCCAGACTCTTGAGCGTGCGCTCCATAAGTTCGGCATCCCGTAGCGGGTTAGCCAGGTCGCGTGTCTTTCCAAGGTAGTCGGCATTGGCCAGCACCAGTGCATAGCGACCTGCCTCTTTTGCGAAAACCGGTGGCGCTGCGATGAGACAGAAAATCAGACAGAGTCGGCCAAGAACTCGCTGCATCTGCATGCCTAGCGGCATCCCAAGGTTGAGTCTGAAGGCGGCGTCCAAACATCATCTAC
>CAJBMJ010000364.1 GCA_903954045.1 uncultured beta proteobacterium
GCTGCTGGCGTAGAACGACAAGACCCACAGACCGAGCACAAAGATGCTCAACGTGAACAGGGTCACGCGGGTTTTGATCGAGCGGCTGATAAGCGATTTGAATTGCAAATTCAACATGTTCGCCTGGTTGATTTTGAGGCCACCCTTTCATGAACAGTCCTGTTCTGAAGGGCGCGTGCCTGATGGGCGATTGTAGAGACGACCGGTCGCTATGTGTTATGTCGCCGCGATGTCGTACGGGTCCGGGATCTGCACATCCATCAGGGTCAGGTCGGGTTGGTCCTCGATGTTGCGATGCAACTCGTCGTCATCAACATTCAGAACGACGGGCAGAACCTGTCCGGCCAAAGGCGCTGAGCAGAGTGTCTAGATCACCTTTCAGCCGGCTATTGGCAGTACGACCATGGCAGTTGTCAGGGTATTTTGGCGCATCTCCTAGTCCAATGGACTGCTGCTACCACCGTTTTGTCGCGGGGCATCAAAATGCATCGAATTGGGTTTCACGATACCGCCCACTCGCGAATGACTTTTCACGCCCAAAAAGATTCGGGAAAGTTAAGGAGTCAGTTTTGCAGTCTGAATGAGAGTTGATGATTTTTAGTCAGGGTTACGACCGCAATCAAGAACAGGTTCCTACATCCGCACCTGGCCAAACGCGGGTACCCGGTTTGGCGAAATGTTCGCCAGAAACCTGACCATCGAACCCTGGTTGCGAATGACTGGTATGGAGCAGGCAGATCGCAAACTGCTACGTCCGGTTAGTGCCTTAGAAGCCATTAGCTGCAAGCCGTTGAATTCTTCGCACCCCCGAATCCCGGGTTATCAACACCGCACACCCCATCAAAACCAATTTCGGGCAGGCGTACAATAATCACATTCTGTACGTCACATTGAATTCCATGAACAACAAGCTAACCCTGCGCATGGACGAGTCGTTGATTGCCAGCGCAAAGGACTATGCAGCGGCCCATGGCAGTTCCGTCTCGCAAATGGTGGCCAATTACTTTGCTGCGCTGTCCCAACCCGGTACCACGCAAAGCACGCAAACCCAAGTCCCCGATGCCCCTCTGAGTGCAGCGGCGCCAACCACCGATTGGGAAAGCACGCTGCGTCCGCTCACGCGCAAACTGCTTGGGGCAGCGGCCCCAAGGGATGGCAGCCAGGCACCTACCATGGATGACTACTATGTGCACCTGGGAGCCAAGCATTCGCGCCACCTGCACGACCCGGTCCCATGAAGATTTGTTTTGACACCAGCGTGGTGCTGGATCTACTGTTACGGCGCGAGCCCTTCACCAAGGACTCGGCTGCGGTCATTTCCATGGTCGAAAGCACCTTGCACACCGGCTTGCTGTGCACCACTACGCTCACCAATCTGCACTACCTGACCAGGCGCCTGCTGGGTGAAGCGGGCGCACGCCAGGCGGTTGCCGATTGCCTGCAAATGATGGAACTGGCACACGTATCCCGCCCCGTGCTGGATGCCGCAGTACAAGCCCCTATGCCCGATTTTGAAGACGCTGTTTTGGCCCATGCCGCCCACCAGGCTGGCGCCCATGCCATCATCACCCGCAATTTGCGCGACTTCTCAAAGAGCCCGGTGCGGGCTTACACGCCCACCCAATTTTTGGCCCTCTCGGCCACTTAAAGACAAACCATCGATATGAACGCACTGAACGAAGCCAAGCACTGGACAGTTGGCGAAACGGACCTTACCAGCCCATCGGTACCGGCGGAAAAAGCAGTCAAGATCGAGCGCGAAACCCACAAGCTGGAAAAGCGCCTGTGCCGCCAGGTCGGTCAGGCCATCATGGACTACAACATGATCGAAGAGGGTGACCGCGTCATGGTGTGTATGTCGGGCGGCAAAGACAGCTACGGCATGCTCGACATCCTGATCAAGATGAAGCAGCGTGCGCCGATCCACTTTGAGCTGGTAGCGGTCAATCTGGACCAGAAGCAACCGGGTTTTCCGGACCACATCCTGCCCGAGTACCTGGCCAAGCAGGGCGTGGAATTTCACATTGAGACGCAGGACACCTACTCCATCGTCAAGAAGAACATTCCGGAAGGCAAGACCATGTGCAGCCTGTGCAGCCGCCTGCGCCGGGGCATTTTGTACAGCGTGGCGCGCCGCCTGAAATGCAACAAACTCGCGCTGGGCCACCACCGCGACGACATGCTGCAAACCTTCTTCCTGAACATGTTCTTTGGCGGCAAGTTGAAGGGCATGCCGCCCAAGCTCACCAGTGACAACGGCGAGTTCATCGTCATTCGGCCCATGGCCTATGTGGCCGAGAAAGACCTGATCCGCTGGGCCGAACACCGCCAGTTCCCCATCATTCCCTGCACCCTGTGCGGCAGCCAGGAAAACCTGCAGCGGGTACAGGCAGGCAAGATGCTGCGCGAGTGGGAAAAACAGTACCCCGGGCGCGCTGAGACCATGTTTACCGCGCTTCAAAACGTGGTGCCTTCGCACCTCATGGATTCCAAACTGCACGACTTCAAGGGTCTCAAGACCACGGGCATTCCGGATGAAAACGGCGACAAGGCCTTTGATGAGGAGGAATTTGCCCCACCAACGCTTGCGGGTTTGCAAGGACTGCAACTGGTGCAGGTGTAGCAGTATGCGCAAGGCCCAATGGCTGTGGTTCGCCATCGCCAGTTTGCTTTTGTCGGGTTGCTCTCTGCCGCGCCTGATTGACAGCGACGTCAACAGCTTTCGTGGCTCGGCCGCCGCCGTGAGCGGCGTGGGCTACCGGTTTGAACGTTTGCCATCGCAAACGCAGGGAACCCGCCAAGCCCAGATCGAAGAGATGGCGGTCGTCGCACTGGCCAGGGCAGGCCTGGAAAGAGACAAGGAGCCAGTTCGCTACGCTGCTCAACTGAGTTTGCAGACCGACACGCTGGTGCGCAGCACAAGTGAGAGGGCGCTTCGCGGTGGCTATTTTCTTCCTGATGGCACGTATGTCAGGCGTCCGCTGGCCATGCCAGATCCTCCCTGGTATCGCTTCAAGGTGAGTCTGCTGCTACGGGACGTATCCAATGGGCAACTGGCCTACGAAACCCATGCTGTGCACGAGGGTCCATGGTCTGACATAGGCAATTTACTGCCCCCCATTCTGGAAGCCGCCCTGCGTGACTATCCCAATCCGCCCCTGGGTCCGCGCAAGTTCGTCATCGAGTTGCCCGGAGATTCCCGCCCATGACCGCCACACGCATCATCGCCGTGCGCCACGGTGAAACCGCCTGGAATGTAGACACCCGCATCCAGGGACAGTTGGACATAGACCTCAACGACCGGGGGCGCTGGCAAGCCGAACGTGTCGGCCTGGCGCTGGCCGAAGAAGCGATAGACCGGATTTATTCAAGCGATCTGTCCCGCGCCCATGCTACCGCGCAAGCCATAGCCGCACGCGCGGGGAACCCGACTGCGCGAACTGTGCAACTGCATAAGGGTTTGCGTGAGCGCGCTTTTGGGACTTTTGAAGGCCAGACCTGGGCGCAGATCGAGACCGATTGGCCCGAGGAGTCCCGCCGCTGGCGCCAGCGTGACCCCCACTTCGCCCCTCCAGGCGGTGAAACACCGTTGCAAGTGCGTGAGCGGGTGGCCGCTGCGGTCGAAACTCTGGCGCAACCTCACTTGGGCCAGTGCATTGTGCTGGTCGCCCATGGCGGTGTCATGGACGCGCTGTACCGTCTGGCCACCCGCCAGGACTTGAGCGCGCCGCGCACGTGGGAATTGGGCAATGCCGCAATCAACCGCCTGCTATGGACCCCCGAGGGACTTACTTTGGTGGGTTGGGGTGATACCGCGCACCTGGACGATACGGCTCTCGACGAGAGCACAACCTAAATTTTCCTAGGGTAGACCCGGGGCCAGCCCCGTACTGGGTAAGGTCAAAATCCTGCCATGAGCAAAGTCATCGTTTTCGCCACCCCGGTTTTCCTGTTTCTGATTGCCCTGGAGTGGGCCTGGAGTCGCCGCGCCAATGCCCGCGTGCCCATGGCGCGTGCCTACCGGCTCAACGATGCAATCAACAGCATCAGTCTGGGAATTTTGAGCCAGCTCGGCGGCGTGCTGAGCAAACTTCTCACCGTGGGAATTTACACCGCCGTGTATGGTGCGGTTGCGCTGTTCCCGCACACCGAATTTTGGTCAAGCTGGTATGGCTTCGTGATCGCCCTGCTCTTCTACGATTTTTGCTATTACTGGCTGCACCGTGCCGGGCACGTTGTGGCGCTATTTTGGGCGGCCCATGTCGTCCACCACCAAAGCCAGCACTACAACCTATCTACCGCCTTGCGCCAGACCTCCAGCGGCGCGTTGTTCGGCTGGATTTTTTACCTGCCGATGGCCATTGCAGGCGTGCCGCCGCTGGTGTTTGGCATCGTGGCGCTGGTCGATCTGCTCTACCAGTTCTGGGTGCACACCGAGCAGGTGGGCAAGCTGGGCTGGTTTGACCGGGTGTTTTGTTCGCCCAGCAACCACCGGGTGCACCACGCTGTGAACGACCCGTACATCGACCGCAACTATGGCGGCCTGCTGGTGATCTGGGACCGCATGTTTGGTAGTTTCCAGGAGGAGTTGGACCACGAACCCTGTGTTTACGGCACGCGCGGCGCACTGAACAGCTGGGACCCGCTGTGGGCCAATCTGGAGGTGTATTGGGCACTGGCCAAAGACGCCTTGGCCACACGCAGCTGGGTTGACAAAGTGCGCATCTGGTTTATGCCACCAGGCTGGCAACCCGCAGACCTAAAGCAAGCCAATCCCAAAGCTGTTTTTCAGCTGGCTGCGGTGAGCACATTCGATCCGCCATTGGGCAAGGCGCAACAATGGTTCGCTGCGGTGCAATTCCTTGTGGCTCTTGGTGGCGTGGCGGTATTTCTGTGGCAGGCCGATGGCATGGCCTGGAGCGAAGCAGCCATCTGGGTCGTAGCACTTGGAGCATCTCTGTGGGCTTTGGGGCTTTTCATGCAAGGCCGGATGGCCTGGCTGGAAGTGCTGATACTACAAAGCGCCACTTTGGCCACTTTGAGCGCCCTGGGCTGGATTCCAGGCCACTTTGTTTTCAAACCACTGACCATGGTACTAGCTATCATTTTTGTAGCTTCTCGTGCATACAGATCGGGCGCTAGAGGCAGATTTGACTCCTATTTGTTGGCTGCCCTGCTGTTTTCTTTGATCGGCGACGTGTTTCTGATGGTGCCCGGCGGGCAGTTCTTTATACCCGGACTAGCGTCCTTCCTCATCGCCCATTTGTTCTACATCACCCTGTTCAAGCAGAACCAATCCTGGTTTCCCAACCGCCGCGCTGTGGCGGGCGTTTTGGCAGTCGGTGCGGTCATGTACGCCGTGGTCTGGGGCGGTCTGAAGGACCCGATGCTCAAAGCAGCCGTGGCAGCCTACGTAACCGTCATTTCGCTCATGGCGGCGCAGGCCTGGGGGCGTGCCAGCGTTCTGAAAGATGCAGCTTCGCGCTGGGTCACTCTGGGAGCGTGCATTTTCATGGTGAGCGACTCACTGATTGCTATCAACAAATTTGTGAGTCCGGTACCACTGTCTTCATTCTGGATACTGCTGACCTACTATGCTGCTCAAATGTTGATCGTGCACTTTGCCGAACCAACCGGCCCCTCGAAATCCGTCAAATAAGACTGCCTGCATCGGGCATGCGGCTTGGGGCCGTTACCCCAAGGTGCCGGTAGGCTGCCAGCGTGGCGATGCGCCCACGGGGGGTGCGCTGCAAATAGCCCTGCTGTATCAAGTAGGGCTCAATGACATCTTCAATCGTCTCTCGCTCTTCGCCAATGCTGGCGGCGATGTTGTCCAGGCCCACGGGGCCGCCGTCAAAGCGGTGAATGACGGCTTCCAGCAGTTTGCGGTCCATCAGATCAAAGCCCTGGGGGTCCACATCCAGCATGGCCAGCGCCCGGTTGGCTATATCGAGAGTGATGGTGCCGTTGCCCTTGACTTCTGCATAGTCGCGCACCCTTCGCAACAAGCGATTGGCAATGCGTGGGGTGCCCCGGGAACGGCGTGCAATCTCAAAACCACCGTCTTCATCCATTGGCACGTGCAGCAAGCCCGCACTGCGCTTGACAATGCGCGCCAGTTCTTGCGGGGTATAGAACTCCAGCCGCGCCACAATGCCAAAGCGGTCACGCAAGGGGTTGGTCAGCATGCCCGCCCGGGTAGTGGCCCCCACGAGCGTGAAGGGTTGCAAATCCAGCTTGATGGACCGCGCCGCAGGCCCCTCACCGATCATGATGTCGATCTTGTAGTCCTCCAGTGCTGGGTACAGAATTTCTTCCACTATGGGCGATAGCCGGTGTATCTCATCAATAAAGAGACCGTCGTTTTTTTCCAGATTAGTCAGCAGTGCGGCCAGGTCTTTGGGCTTTTCCAGCACCGGTCCGCTGGTCTGACGCAGGTTGACTCCGAGTTCATAGGCAATGATGTGGCTCAGCGTTGTCTTGCCCAAGCCTGGGGGGCCAAACAGCAACACGTGGTCCAGCGCCTCCGAGCGCTTTTTGGCAGCGCCAATAAAAATCTCCAGCTGCTCACGTACCTTGGCCTGGCCCACATATTCGTCCAAAAATTTGGGGCGCAAGGCGCGTTCTATGGCCTCCTCATGGGGGGACAAAGGTGCGGCAGACACCGTGCGCAAGGCAGGTGCGGGTGAAAAGTCGTCGGTCTGGATACTCACCCTTGCACTATAGCGTGGCTCAAGTTCTGCAAACTTTGGGCCGATACTATGGATAACCATGACCGGGTTACCCTGCCCTGCTGACCATGAAACACCTTCGCACTACTTTTTCGACCACACGTCCCCTGACTCTTTTGGCTCCCGCTATGGCCATCGGCCTGTGGCTTGGCAGCGGCGCGGTACTCGCGAACGATCCGCCGCCCTCACAGCCCTTTGACAAGATCGAGTTGCTCAACAAGAAAAAGTTGATTGGCGAGGTTGCCGCCACATCGGCGTCCAACCCCAAGGAAGTCGGCAACCAGGTGCGAGATGCACTGGGTACCAGCGTGGCCCCCAATAAGAAGCTGACCGTGGTGGTGACCGCCAAACCGGCCGCAGCCCACTCGAGCCCGGCACCAGCGACCCACACTGCGGCAGCTTCTGCGGCTCCACAGTCGAGTCGCGCCTATATTCGCGCCAAAGCCGCGGCAATAGCCGGGCACTCCGTCGAGCCTGCCGCTGAGCACGCTGACAATTCCCACGGCGGCGACGTGCACTGGTCTTACGAAGGCGCAACGGGTCCGCAGGCCTGGGGCAAACTCAAACCTGAATTCAACGTCTGCGCCATCGGCAAACGCCAGTCTCCCATCAATATTGAGGAAGGCAATACCCTGATGGGTCCCGCTGAGCCGGTTCAGTTTGGGTACACCCCCAGCAATGGCACTGTCGTCAACAATGGCCATACGATTCAGGTGGATGTGCAGGGCGACAACTCCATTACGGTACGCGGCTCCAATTACCGTTTGCTGCAGTTTCACTTCCACACGCCGTCTGAAGAGCAAATCAATTTCAAACGCTATCCCATGGTGGCCCACCTGGTTCACAAAAACGATGCAGGGCAACTGGCGGTAGTGGCGGTATTGCTGGAACAGGGCACGGCCAATCCGCTGATTGACAAAGTCTGGACTTATATGCCGCTCGATACCAACGACCGCGTCGGAATGCCTCGCGAGCTGCTCAACCTCAACGAGCTGCTGCCTACCGACCAGCGTTACTACCAGTTCATGGGTTCCTTGACCACGCCACCCTGTACTGAAGGTGTGCTTTGGATGGTGTTGAAAAAACCCATGCAAATCAGCAAGAATCAGTACCGCCTGTTTACGCAGCTCTATCCCAATAACGCCCGCCCGGTGCAGCCGGTGAACGGCCGCCCGGTGCGCGACGCGCTGTAAGCCACAACTCTCTTTCGTCACAGCGCGCGTTCAATGGTGTTCTCGCCACGTTGCTACTCACTCGCTGCGGCCCTTGGCCTTGCTTTGCTTGCTGGCTGCGCCAGTGCTCCCAAAGAATCGGCTCCATTGGCTGCAGCTTGCCCGGCGGGCGTGCCTGAGGGCGTGAACTGTTTGCGTGGTCAAGATTCAGCGGGGGCGCATTATCTGATTGCCATGCCGGCAAAGTGGAGCGGCGTGCTCGTGGTTCATGCCCACGGCGGGCCCTCTTTGGGTGAGCCGAAAACAAC
>CAJBMJ010000365.1 GCA_903954045.1 uncultured beta proteobacterium
ACGGACAGGATGACATCAAGTTTTGGGCGATGGATAAGCAGCGGCGCACCAAACAGGCGTGCCGCCAAATGCGGTAACAGGTTCATGGAAATCCTTTAAGCGTCAGTCGTGACGGGGTCGCTGGACTGATCGCTGGTTTGAGTGTTTTGGTCCTGGGCTGACCGAACTGCTTGGCTGTTGGGCTCTGCGCTGCCACCGTCTTTGGAGGTCCGTCTGGGGTCGGAGTCAAAAATCAGACCCAGGTCATCGGCGCGCTGGTTGTCAGCCGCGATTTCCCGGTCGACATCCTCTGCGTCATAGCCAAAAGCCGAAATGGCCTCAGACCGACTCATCAGACCGGAGCGAATCGCAAGCAGCATGGCTTTGAACTCTTTCTCGGGGTCCACCCACTGCCAGCCCTGCGGAATCCACTTGGCTGCGAGGTATTGCCGCCGCTTTGCGTTGCCGCCCCGGGCAAAGCCTGGAGCCTGCAATGCGCCACTGAGCACGGCCTGCTTCATCCATGCGGCCCACACCGGGCGACACATCTGATGCACCAGCACGCCGTGCTGCACCATCTCGCATCGCCTGCGGAACTCAAGCATCCCGGCGCGAATGCTGGAATAGTTGACGCCAGAGAGGTCACCGGTCAGTTGTTCATAGGTGATACCAATGGCCGCTGCCACTGCCCGAAACTGGGCGCGCAGGAATTCGCCATAGGAGCCACCCACATCGGCCGGGTCAGAGAACTTGATGTCTTCACCGGGCTCAAGAATCTGCATGGTGCCGGGCTCCAAACCAGCCAGTGACACACCGTTTCCATCCGGCAGGCCTTCGCCCAGCAGGTTGTCCTCCACGCTTTGCCGGGTGACAAAGCCTGCGAACATGGCGGCGGTCTTCTTGCGCACCAGTTCCGCGTCGTCGTACTGGTCGAGTTCATTGAGCTTGACCAGGGCGCGTGAAAGCCACGGCTCGCCCCGTATCTGACCCGGGCGCAACACCTTGTAGAGGTGGATGATTTCACTGGCATCGATGCGCACCGTCTCCAGACCACCCTGGCCGGACATGGGTGCCAGCCTGCCATCCTCGGGGTGGGAACGGTACAAGTGGTACGCCACGCGCTTGCCAACGCCATCAAATTCGATGCCGGAACGAACCACATTGCCAGAATCGAGATCAATGTTGAGATTCAGTGGCAAGTGCTCTGGCTCAATCAGCTGGAGTTGCAGCGGCACACTCAGCCCATCTTCGGGTCGGCGCGGCCGCAGCCGGATCAGGCATTCACCACCTTCCAGCATCGCCCGACAGGCCAGCGCTTGCAATCCATAGAAGTCGGTTTGGCCTGCCGCATCGGCTTCTTCAACCCAGTCACGCCATAGCGTCTGCACTGCCGCCTTGAACGTGTCGTCACCGGCCAGACTTTGTGGCTTGATGCCGGTACCGACTGCATTGGCCACAAAAGCCTCGATGCCGGACTGCGCCCAGGCGTTGCGGCGCACCAGATCACGACTTTTGGTGCGCAATTCGGAATTGGTGGCAAGCAGCGCCGACACAGCGCCCGGGTTGCCGGGCATCCAGGCTTGTGCGCGTCTGCCACGGCCTGCTGCTTCGTGGACAGGTCCCTGACCAATCTGACCAAACAGGCTTCTGATTTTTGTATACCAAGCCATCAGAAGCCTTTGGATGTGGTCATGCGGATCTGGCGCGGCGCGCCGGGCCACATGCCAGTGGATGCAGCCTGCTCAGACAGACCTCGTTTGACCTCACGAATGGCATGGCGTAGTTCGTCAACGGAGCGGTATTCGACCGTCTTGTCGCCAAAGGAGACACGACGCTCGCCTTGCGTGAGTGCCGTCTGCAAGGCTTCGAGTTGGGTTTGTGAGAAGGACATGGTGTTTGTTTTCTGTTAACGCATCAGCGCCAGACGG
>CAJBMJ010000366.1 GCA_903954045.1 uncultured beta proteobacterium
AGGGTTTACGCCAAGTTTAAGAATTAGTTCTGGCAACAACCAGTGGGGCACCGGTCGTTCAGCCCCCCTGCAATGTGCGGACGAGTCACGCCTGCCGATGCAGCTCAGGGGCCGAAAGCCCGAAAGGCTGCTAGGTTATTGCTTAAATGCGCAGGAGCCCGGCCCGCCAGGATTACCGCAAGAACCGCAAGGGTTGGGAATTAGGGGCGCAGCCTGCGAAGAGGAGGCCGTCGTCGCGAACACGGAAAGTTGTTTTTCCAGTTTGTGGGAATGGCACTCGGGACATTGCGGCTCGGTGCCAGATCGAACCAGCGCTTCGAATTGATGGCCGCATTGGGCACAGGCGTATTCATAAATGGGCATCGTATTTTCCTCAAGCGAGAATGATCGTTGCGCAAATGCAGATTGCTGGAAGCCTTCCGCCACTGCTGGGAACCCCTTTCAGGGTTCAGAAGTTCTAAATCAGGGCGTGCGGCGCGGCACCATGGGACCGCGGCCCTCGATGTGGCGGAAGTTGATGCGGCCCTTGGACAGGTCGTACGGAGACAGTTCCAACGACACGCGGTCGCCCGCCAAGATGCGGATATGGTTCTTGCGCATCTTGCCTGCAGAATAGGCAATCAGCTGATGGCCGTTTTCCAGGGTTACGCGAAAGCGGGTGTCGGGCAAGACTTCGTTGACAACGCCCATCATTTCAATCAGTTCTTCTTTGGCCATGGTGTGGTCCTTTAAACGTAAATCATTGAGGGCGCGTGGTGGCACGTACCCAGTTTATGCCCTGCGCGATGGAGAATTGCGCCGCATCGTGGTGCGAGGCAAATTCGTCGTGAAAGCGCATTACGCGGTCTGTGGACGCGCTACCGCGTCCGCTGGCTATTGATACCTGGGCCGCGTAGTGGCCGCAAGGCAATTGCTCCGGACAAGCCGCTATGCGGTACTTACCCATGGTGACTGGAATCTCTTTTGTTGTTGTAGAAAAAATCATTAAAAACCGAAAACAAACATTGGCATGCCCTCATGCCAAAAATCCCATTCTGCGACCCGGCAAACTTCTGAGAAAGATGCTTTACAGGGTCCCTGCCACGGCGCAGGCAGGGTCAACAGAGGGATAAATCTGCCACGCCTTGAGAAGGGTAGCAAGGTCGCAATTGAAGGGCCGGACTGAACGCCCATCTGCCGGGGGCGGTACACCCTGGTGCAAAACCTGGGCGCGATCAATCGCCAAAAGCGACCGTTTAATGTAACACGTGAGTGCTTTTTATGCTAGTCGCTACAGCCTAGGCCTGGGCTTGAGGGTCATTTGGCGCCCTGATAGGTTGACCTCAAAGTGCTTCAAGAAACTTTGTCCCAGCAACGCCATGTCGGTCTCACCGCCCACCAAACCTACCCCCACCCGCACGCCGGAAACATGTATAGGCCCCACGGTCACAGGCACATCCGCCAGAATACGGCCCGGGAGATCTCCGTTGGCCGTCTTGAAGACGGTTGAAACCCCGCCGTGCAAACCTGCCTGGTTAGCAAACTCGTTACTCACCGTCACCAGCGAAGCGCCGGTATCCACCAGAAATTGTGCGGATTTGCCCGCAACCGTGCCCTGGGCATAGAAATGCCCGTCGCGCGATTGGGCTATCACCAAGGTGCCATCCGCAGTGATCGTTACAGGCTTGGGCTTGAGGTATTGCTCCATTGCGAGGTAGAGCGCGCCCATGATGAGCAACCACACCACCACAATGCCCGTCGGTCCCCAGCGTAATCGGGTTGGGACGGGAGCCAGTTCTGGGGCAGGATCGGGCGGCATGGTGATGGACTTTAGAAGTGAAATTGGGCGCTGGCCCTTATCAAAATTGCACAGCAAGCTATAAAATTCATAGTATGACAAATTCCCGTTCAACACACTTAAGCACGGTTGACACTACTCGCATTGACGACGTGCGTATCGGTGCCGTGCGCCCACTGATCACTCCGGCATTGCTCGAAGAGGCTCTGCCGGTGTCTTACGAAGCCAATGCACTGGTGGAGTCCAGCCGCCTGGCCATTTCCCGGATATTGCATGGCCACGATGACCGACTGATCGTGGTGGTGGGGCCCTGTTCCATCCACGACCATGATCAGGCCCTGGAGTATGCCAATCAACTTAAATCCCATGCGGATGCGCTAAAGGATGACTTGCTGATCGTCATGCGCGTCTATTTTGAAAAACCACGCACTACCGTGGGATGGAAGGGTTACATCAACGATCCGCATCTGGACGGCAGCTTTGCCATCAACCAGGGGCTGGAAATGGCACGCCGTTTGCTTTTGGATGTGCTGCATATGGGTCTGCCTGTGGGAACCGAATTTCTGGACTTGCTCTCTCCCCAATTCATCAGTGAGCTGGTGAGCTGGGGCGCCATAGGCGCGCGTACCACGGAGAGCCAAAGTCATCGGCAACTGGCCAGCGGCTTGAGCTGTCCTGTGGGATTCAAGAACGGCACCGATGGCGGCATCAAGGTGGCGACCGACGCCATTCAGGCCGCGCAGGCGGCTCATGCCTTCATCGGCATGACCAAAATGGGCCAGGCCGCCATATTTGAGACGCGCGGCAACGATGATTGCCATGTGATTCTGCGCGGTGGCAAAGCGACCAACTATGGCAAAGCAGATGTCGACGCCGCCTGTGCTTTGTTGAAAGCCGCGGGACTTCGCGAGCAGGTGATGATTGACGTGAGCCACGCCAACAGCAGCAAACAGCATGCACGGCAGATCACCGTAGCTTCCGAAGTGGCTGGCCAAATCGCCGCTGGTGACAGTCGAATTACCGGCATCATGATTGAAAGCCACCTGGAAGAAGGACGTCAGGATATCGTGCCTGGTGTGCCTTTGAAGCATGGTGTATCGGTCACCGATGCCTGCATCAGCATGGCGCAAACCGTACCCGTCTTGCAAGAATTGGCTGCGGCCGTACGGGCCCGGCGCGAGAGCGGGGCGAATTTAGTATGAAAATTGTGCTCCAGCGCCCGTTAAATATGCACAAGCAGCTATCAAAATAGTAGCAATGAAACTCTGCATTCTTGAGAATGACATCCTGGACGGCGAATTAGCGCAGTCTTACAGCGGCTTTGCGTCCATGTTTTTTCGCCTTTTCGAGAGCGTGGGCGTGGATTGGGATATCCAGGTGTTCAACACCATGCGTGGTGAATACCCGGCTTCTTTTGACAACTTTGATGCGGTGCTTTTAACAGGCAGTCGGGCTGATTCCTTCTCGGACGAGCCCTGGGTTGTGGAGCTTCGCCGTCAGGTCACCTTGCTGCTGGAGCAGGAAAAGAAAATGGTCGGTGTCTGCTTTGGGCACCAACTGATAGCCCTGTGCCTGGGCGCTCCAGTGGGGCGTGCGCCGCAGGGCTGGGGTGCGGGGCGCATGACCTATGAATGGCACAGGCCCGATCTTCCGCATTCGGAAGACCGCACCCACATTTCTCTTCTCGCCAGCCACCAGGACCAGGTGTTTGAACTCCCTCCAGGCGCTGCTCTGGTGGCAAGCAACGACTTCTGCCCGGTCGCCTCTTTCACTGTGGGCAGCCAGGTATTTTGCATCCAGCCACACCCGGAGTTTAGTGAGGATGTTAGCGCCTACTTGCTCGACAAGCGCCGCCATATATTGGGTGAAGAGCACTACCTGCGCAGCCGCCAGAGTCTGGAGCATGGGCACGAGGGCGAGCATATTGGTCGCATGGTGGTGTCCTTCCTGCAAGGCCATGACCCGGTCGAGGGACTGATTACCTAAAGATCAGGCCTTGCCCACTGGGCACAAAACCTCGGCAATGGCCTGCGCGTCCAGCGCACGCGCGGCACCAAAACCGGCTACCTGGTGGGCTGCATGGATGGTAATTCCCACAAACATGAAGTCCCCCAATTGCGTCATGGGTTCTGCTTCGGGGAAGCGTTCCAGGTAAGCGGTGCGAGCGGATTTCCAGGCGTCCCCCCCGGTATCCAAAGGACTGGCAACCCCCACCAAAGTGACCCGCGGCAAGGCGTGGACTGGTTCTTGTGCCACCTCAGCTTGCATGACCATCAGCGATACCTCTGGGGAAGATAGCAAATTGCGGGTGTGCGGCGCCAGACCGCTGACATGAATTACCACCTTGCCACTGTGCGTATCCACTGCGAAGGGCACCATGGATACAAACGGATACCCATCGGCACCCAGGGTACCCAAAGCCGCCACCTGCGCATTTCAGCGATCGTGGACGCCTGTTTCAGGCTGATCGTGGACGGCGTTTCAGCGCCATCGTGGACGCGCAGGGGATGCGCGCAAGCGGGGGGTTAAATGTATCTCAAGCGCCATGGGTGTCTCAGGACGGCGATC
>CAJBMJ010000367.1 GCA_903954045.1 uncultured beta proteobacterium
CCATTTCACCCACCCAAAGGCCAACCGGGAATTGCGCCTGGGCGACGCCACGGTCGCCTATGTTTTTGCTCGCGCCAAGCGCCGCACCATCGGATTTGTCGTTGGTCCCGATGGTCTGGCCGTACGTGCGCCCCGGTGGACGCCACAACAGGAAGTCGACGCCGCTTTGCAGGAGAAAGCCGCCTGGATCCTGCGCAAACTCCAGGAAACCCGCGAACGCCACACGCGCCAGCACGCCGCCCGTATCGTTTGGCGCGATGGCACGTTGGTTCCCTGGATGGGTGGCACTTTGCAAGTGGCGCTGGACCCAGGCCACCACTTTGCAGCGCAGGGAGCCCAACTCAAGGCTGCGCAGGGAGAATCGCTGCCCAGTTTGGCGGTGGCACTGCCGCACCATGCAGAGCCCGCACAAATCCGGGATGCCGTTCAAGCCTGGCAAATGCGCCAGGCGCAAGCGCTGTTCAAGCTGCGTCTGGACCATTTTGCGCCCCTGTTGGGTGTGCACTGGCGCAAACTCAGCCTGAGCAATGCGGCCACCCGCTGGGGCAGCGCGAAATCAGACGGATCCATCCGGTTGAACTGGCGGCTTGTCCATTTCAGCCCCGCCGTCATCGACTATGTCGTGGTCCACGAACTGGCGCACCTGCGGGTCATGAACCACAGTCCCCGCTTCTGGGACACGGTGGAGACCGTACTGCCGGAGTACGCCAGCCTGCGAACCCAACTTAAGGACGACGCGCACCCCAAGTGGTGAACGCGGACATGGGTTTTCCCTCTGAGTAAAAGAGGGCTCAGATTTCTACAATGGCCTTTGGCCTGTTTTCAAGCCCGCCAGGAGTCCGAAGCCTTGATTCATCTTCTTTCCCATTGCGCGCTGGTTCTGGCGATGAGGCCCGGTTTGCGCGGCTTTCGACTGGTGCTGCTGGTGGTTTTTTGCTGCCTCGCGCTTGGAGCTAACGCGGGCGGTGGGTCAGGCTCTGCGTTAATGCTGCCAGCCCATGCCAAGCAGGTTCAACTATCTCATGCCACTTATTTATTCGAAGACCCGGGTGGCCAACTCACGCTGGAAGATGTTTTGCGGCCCTCCAACCAGGCACGTTTTGAAGCAGGCTCCCCCGGCCTGGGATTTACCAGTTCGGCGTACTGGCTGCGGTTTACCGTGTCCAACCCAACAGACGCTGCCATGTCCCGGTGGTTCGATACCGGCAATCGTTCCCTCCAAGAGGTGGATCTCTACCTGCTTGGCGCACATGGCGAATTTGTGCATTTGTCCTCGGGGTCTTCCCGACCTTTCGCGGAACGTCTGATTGCGGCACCCACTTTTGTTTTTCCGGTTTCGATGCCAGCCCTGCAAACGACCGAGCTCTACCTGAGGGTTCGCTCTACCGGCTTCATGCCGGTCTCCATGACTCCCACGCTGTCGGTGGCCGCCAATTTGCAGTCAGAGATCAAGCGAGACACCACGCAGTGGCTGATCGTGCTGGGCATCGCACTGGCTTTGGGCACCATCAACCTGCTGCTGTTTGCCTATAGCCGGGACACCAGTTACCTGCTCTACACACTGTCGGTGATGTCGATTGTCTGGGCGGTATCGTCTGCTGCCGGGGGCTTTGGGGCAGCGTACGAGTATTTGTGGCCGCACTCACCGCTGTTTGAAGAACTGGGCTGGATTGTGGCGTTGATACCGTGCGCCATCTTTCCCTACCTCTTCATCATGCGTCTGGTGAATTTTCGAGCACGGCATCAACGTCTGGCCTGGGCGTTTCTTATCTCTATGGGGTTCACCACCTTGGTCATCGGCGCCAACGCCGTATTGACGCTGGCGCAATTGCCTCACTCGGTGCACTTGCAACAGTGGATGTATCGGGCCGGAGCCATTGCCTGGGGCAGCAACAACTTGCTGGGCTTGTTCTGTATCGCCGTCGCACTGCGCTCCGGCATACGTGCAGCCAAGTTTGTTGCTGTCGGGTTCACGCCCATGGTGTTGTGCATATTTATGCTGAGCTACCAAAGCAACCATGGCCTGCCAATGACCTGGGTGGCCGTGTTGATTGCCATGGTGTTTGAGTGGTTTGTGATGGCGCTGGCCTTGGCCGACCGTTTCAACCAGATGCGCCTTGAAAACGCCAGACGCCAGGCAACCGAGATAGAAAACCTGCAGGCGTCCGAGCGCCGTCTGGAAGAGAAGGTGGCCCAAAGGACGCAGGAGTTGCGTGCGGAGCAGATGCGAACCAAAGAGCTGCTCAACAACATGCTGCCCGATGAAATTGCGCAGGAACTCGCAGACACCGGCGCCAGCAAACCGGTTCGGCATGAGTCAGTCTCTGTGCTGTTTGCAGATCTGGTCGGGTTTACGCAGGCGGCAGCGACCATGCCACCCGACCGCATGGTGGCAGAGCTCAATACTCTTTTTGCCGGGTTTGACCGCATAACGGACGAATGCGGCATTGACAAAATCAAAACCATTGGCGATGCCTATATGGCTGCTGCCGGTGTTCTCAAACCTTGCAGTGACCACGCCTTGCGTTGCGTGCGGGCAGCCTTGCGCATGCTGGACTTCCTGGAGGCGCACAACAGCAAGTCGCCCTACAAATGGGGGCTGCGTCTGGGCGTTCACACCGGCCCGGTCGTGTCAGGGGTGGTGGGAACCAAGCGTTTTGCACTGGATATCTGGGGTGATACGGTCAACATTGCCGCCCGCATGGAACGCGGCGGCGAAACAGGGCGTGTGAACGTTTCTGCCTATACCTACGACTTGATCCAGAAGGAATTCGACTGCGAATACCGGGGCAAGATCGAAGCCAAAGGCAAAGGCACGGTGGATATGTATTTCGTTATCGCACCGTCTTAGCGTCCTGCCCAAACAGCACGGACCGCGATTCGGTAGTCACTGACGGAGTCGTATTGATCGTTTTTGCAAGTTCATAGGCTCGCAGTGTGGCGGGCCGCTGCCCAATACGCTCGAACCAGCGGGTCAAATGGGGAAAGTCGGCAAGCTTCTGCTGTTGCCGCTCGTGGGGGACCACCCAGGGATAACAGGCCATATCAGCGATGGAGTACTCACCTGCAATGAAGTCACGTCCGTCGGCCAGTTGCTTGTTCAGAACACCGTACAGGCGCGACGTCTCTTTGACGTAGCGCTCCATGGCATAGGGGATGCGCTCTGGTGCGTATTGCACAAAGTGGTGGTTCTGCCCGGCCATGGGACCCAAGCCTCCCATTTGCCAGAAAAGCCATTGCAACACTTCGTTGCGACCGCGCACATCCTGAGCGATGAAGCGACCTGATTTGTCCGCAAGGTACAAAAGGATGGCACCGGATTCGAACAGCGAGATA
>CAJBMJ010000368.1 GCA_903954045.1 uncultured beta proteobacterium
CTTGCCACGTCCCTGAGTTACTACGGCTATCGTGTGAGCTTCCCCAAAGTGACCACCCCGCCGACTATCACTCCGTTTGGCGAAATGGACTGGCTCGGTGTGCCCATCCTGGCCCAGCAAACACCCCTCACTCTTGTAGCGCTTTTGGCAGTGCCGCTTTTGATTTACGTTCTGTACCGCACGCCGCTCGGACTGGCGGTTCGAATGGTAGGCGAGAACCCGCAAGCGGCCGAAGGTCAGGGAGTGTCAGTCGCCAGGGTGCGTACCGGTGCCATCGTGGCAGGGTCAGCCTTTATGGGAGTGGCAGGGGCGTTCCTCACCTTGTCTGCCTTCAATGCTTTTTTCTTCAATATGGTCAATGGGCGGGGCTGGATTTGTGTGGCGCTGGTCGTTTTTGCTTCCTGGCGGCCTGGCAAGGCCCTGTTAGGAGCGCTGCTGTTTGCATTCTTTGATGCGTTGCAACTCCGGCTTCAGCAGTCCGGATCGGCCGTGCTGCCCTACCAGTTGTACCTAATGCTGCCTTATGTTCTTTCCATCGTGGCACTGATCCTGATGGCGCGCAAAGCCAGTTACCCGCAAGCGCTGATGAAACCCTACCGCAAAGGTGAACGCTGAATGCTCGACCTGCTCATCAAAAATGCCAGCCTGCAAGATGGCCAACGTGGCATGTCGGTCGCCGTGCGCGAGGGGCGCATTGTCGAAGTAGCCCCCGGACTGGATGCGCCCGCGCAGGAGGTAGTGGACGCCCAGGGCATGCTCCTCATCCCGCCCTTTGTGGACCCCCATTTCCACATGGACGCCACGCTCTCTTTCGGAATGCCCCGCGTCAACCAGAGCGGCACCTTGCTCGAAGGCATTGCGCTGTGGGGCGAACTCAAACCATTGCTGACGCAAGAAGCCCTGGTGGAGCGGGCCCTGCAATACTGCGACTGGGCGGTGGCCAAAGGTTTGCTGGCTATCCGCACCCATGTGGATGTGTGTGACCCGCGCTTGCTGGCGGTGGAGGCCCTGCTGGAGGTCAAGAAGAAAGTGGCCTCCTATATCGACCTGCAGTTGGTGGCCTTTCCGCAGGATGGTGTGCTGCGCGGGTTCAACGGTCCGCAACAGCACACCAGCAACCTGGAACGCGCCTTGGACATGGGTGTGGACGTGGTGGGGGGCATTCCCCATTTCGAGAGAACCTATGACCAAGGCACTCAGAGCGTGCGCTTGTTATGCGAAATCGCCGCACGGCGCGGTTTGCGGGTTGACATGCATTGCGACGAATCTGACGACCCCCATTCACGCCATGTAGAAACGCTTGCGTTTGAGACCCAGCGCCTGGGGCTGCAGGGGCGGGTTACCGGGTCGCACCTGACTTCCATGCACAGCATGGACAACTACTACGTCAGCAAGCTGCTGGCGCTCATGGCCGAGGCCAAACTGCATGTTGTGTCCAACCCGCTCATCAACATCACTCTGCAGGGCCGCCACGACACCTACCCCAAGCGCCGTGGCATGACCCGCGTGCCGGAATTGATGGCGGCTGGAATCAATGTGGCCTTCGGGCACGACTGCGTGATGGACCCCTGGTACAGCCTGGGCAGCGGCGACATGCTGGAAGTGGCCCACATGGGCATGCACGTAGCCCAGATGACCAGCCAGTCTGCCATGCGCGCCTGTGTGGACGCGGTTACCGTCAATGCAGCGCAGGTTCTGGGGCTCGAGGGCTATGGCATTCAGCCAGGTTGCCATGCCGACTTTGTGTTGCTACAGGCGCGCAACCCCGTGGAGGCTTTGCGCCTGCGTGCAACCCGCCTCAAGGTGTTCAAGCGCGGCAAGCTTTTGGCCCAGACGCCCGCATCCGTGAGCCAGCTCCATTTGCCGGATCGCCCGGCTTCTACCCAGTGGATGAACGGTTTTTAGCGGCAGTCAAAACCTGCGTCACCCACGAACCGCCGCTCACCAGCACAATGCCAGCCAGCACCGGAATGGCACCCAGAACAAAGCTGATCTCGATGGGTTCGCTCAGCAACCATGCGCCAAAGACGACACCGAACAGGGGTGTCAGAAAAGAAAACACGCCGAGTCTTGAAGCCAGGTAATTGCGCAGCAACCAGAACCACACCAGAAAACTGGCAAACGAAACGATCAGGGAGTGAAATGCCAGACTGGCCCAGACTTGCGGAGTGGGTTTGAAATGGGCCTGGCCGGACAGCCAGGCAGCACCCATCAACAAGACAAAAGCACCTACCAACTGGTACAGCAGGGTTTGCGTTGCGGGGGCTTTGGACAGCGCCGTGGTCCGCACCACCATGGTAGTGGCGCCCCAGGCAATTCCTGCCATCAGGCCTAAAAAGTCACCCCACAGCATGTTGGTGGGCTCTGCTGCCTGGGGCTGGTTGCGGCCAAAGAAAGCCTCGGCTATTCCACCAAATGCCAGCGCTATGCCGAACCATTGCACCGCACCCAGACGCTCTGCGGGAAGTTTCCAGTGCAGACCCAGCGCTGCAAATATCGGTGCGGTGTACAGGAAAACCGCCATGTGCGATGCACTGGTGTGGCGCAAGCCTTCGCCCACCAGCAAAAACTCCAGGCCAAACAACAGGCCGACGATGACACCTGGCCGCCAGGTTCCGTCACGCACATCCATGCGTTCGCCACGCACCCACATCAGCAGGCCGACCAGCACAGCCGCCACACCGGAGCGCAAGCCGATTTGCATGACAGGCGCAATATCAGACGCAGTGGCCTTCAGAACCACTTGCTGAAGTCCCCAGATCACGCACAACACCAGCATCAAGCCGATAGCCTGTTGGTCCAGTGCTTTGCGTGTGTCCATGAAAATACTCTCTGTGTTGGGGCTGCGTATTATCAGCGCCGGGGCACAGAGGCCCCTTCAGACAGGGTTTAGCTGCGCGCTGGCCAGACCTGCGCCAGAGCAAACACCGAATTGGTTGCGCTGGTGCGAATCGGCTCGGCTTTAAGTCTGGCAAAAATACCCCGCTTGGAAACCTTGCGCTCCTGCACCTTGAATCCCTTGGCACGCTGCTCCTGTGCCAGTCCGCGCAGGGTGATGGTCTGCATGTGGGCCATCAAGGTGCTGTGCAGCGAGTTCCACAGGTCCTGTGTCAGGTCTGGCCCATCCCCTTGTGCCTTGTCGGTACAGCCCATTTCGAGCGGGGTTTCTTCAATGGCGGCGATGATGTCGGCTACCGTGATGCTGTCTCCCCTGAACCCCAGCGCGTATCCGCCTCCTGGGCCGCGGGTACTTTCAACCAGTCCATGCTGGCGCAGTTTGGCAAACACCTGCTCCAGATAAGACAAAGAGATGTGGTGGCGCTGCGCCAGGTCTGACAAAGGCACAGGATTTCCCTGCTCGCGTAGCGCCAAGTCGATCATGGCGTTGATGGCAAATCTGCCGCGTGTACTGAGTCGCATGGTGACTTTCCTTTCAAAAAAATGATGGATTGACTGTAGGGCTGGCATCAGTTCCTGTAAACCAGCATTTATTGCATTATTCATTCTGAAAAACAGAAGTTATGAGCTCTGACATTCAAACAACATGCAATGAATTACAAAATCTTTTGATCTATCGCAACTTTCTGAAGCAGTTAATGCAAAATACTACACGTACGCCAACTGGCAATATGCATTATGTTGCAGTTATGTAAATCTAACCATTTTTTCATTGTGGAGACATGCATGAGCCAAGAAGACACCCTGGTTGAAGACAACGCGATGGTCAACAACGATAAGTTTGTCGAAGTCAATTACGACGACGCCATCCCCAACAACGTAGATCTCTCCAGCGACCGCCAGTTGCTGCGTGCCCTGGAAAGCTGGCACCCCAACTACATCGACTGGTGGAAAGACATGGGTCCTGACGGATTCCAGAACGCCGATGTGTATCTGCGTACCGCCGTGGGCGTGGACCCCGCTGGCTGGGCCAAGTTTGGCTACGTGAAGATGCCCAACTACCGTTGGGGCATCTTGCTGGCTCCCAAGGTCGAAGGCCGCACCATTCCCTGCGGTCGCCACAAGGGTGAACCCGTCTGGCAGGAAGTGCCCGGCGAATACCGCTCGCTCTTGCGCCGCCTGATCGTTGTGCAGGGCGACACCGAGCCCGCATCGGTGGAGCAACAGCGCTTCCTGGGCAAAACTGCTCCCAGCCTGTACGACATGCGCAACCTCTTCCAGGTGAATGTGGAAGAAGGCCGCCACTTGTGGGCCATGGTGTATTTGCTGGTCAAGCACTTCGGAAAAGATGGTCGCGAAGAAGCGCAAGCCCTGCTGGAGCGCCGCAGCGGCCAGCAGGACAACCCGCGCATTCTGGGCGCGTTCAACGAACTGACCCCCGATTGGCTGAGCTTCTTCATGTTCACCTACTTCACTGACCGCGATGGCAAGATGCAACTGGCTGCGCTGGCCGAGTCGGGGTTCGATCCACTGTCACGCAGCTGCCGCTTCATGCTGACCGAAGAAGCACACCACCTGTTCGTGGGCGAAACTGGTGTGGGCCGGACAATTGAGGCCACCTGCAACGCCATGGTCAAGGCCGGAATCACCGACGCCAACGATGTAGAAGCGATCCGCAAGCTTGGCGTAGTGGATCTGCCTTTGCTGCAGCGCAAGGCCAACTTCCATATGTCCGTCACACGCGACCTGTTTGGCAGTGAAATTTCCAGCAACGGCGCTGAGTCATTCAGTTCCGGTTTGAAAGGCCGCTTCAACGAAGCCAAGTTGACTGACGACCACCAGTTGCAGGACACCAACTACACCGTCACCCGTGTGGTCGACGGCAAACTGGTGGACGAAGACGCGCCCGCGCTGCGCGCCATCAACTGCCGACTGCTCGACGACTACATGGCCGACTGCCAGGGCGGTATTGACCGCTGGAACAAGACGATTGAGAAGGCCGGTATCAACTTCAAGATAACCCAGCCCCACAAAGGCTTCAACCGCAGGATTGGCGAGTTTGCTGGCCACCGCATCAGCCCGACAGGCGCGATCCTGAGCGAAGCCGACTGGGCCGCACAAAACGGCAACTGGTTGCCCAATGCGTCGGATATGGAATTCATCAACTCCCTGATGAAACCCTGCCACGAAGCCGGTCAATACGCCAGCTGGATTGCTCCTCCCCGCATGGGCATCAACCAGCAGCCCGTCGACTACGAGTACGTGAAGATCGACTGATTAAACAGCAGCCAGCGCCTGCTCCAGGTCTTCCAGCAAATCGTCAATGTGCTCAATGCCGATCGACAGGCGGACCATGTCGGGCTTCACGCCTGCCTTGGCCAGCTCGGCCGGGTTCAGTTGGCGGTGCGTGGTGGATGCGGGGTGGCAGGCCAGTGACTTGGCATCACCAATGTTGACCAGCCGTGTGAACAGCTTGAGCGCATCCTGAAACCGGGCACCGGCTTCCAGGCTGTCACTGGCTTTGAGTCCAAAGCTGATGATGCCGGAGGCACGGCCACCCATCAGCTTTTGCACCAGGGCATGGTCCGCATGGTCTGGCAAACCGGCGTAATTGACCCAGCCCACCTTGGCGTGCGATTGCAGATGCTTGGCCACTTTCAGGGTGTTCTCGCAAATGCGGTCCATTCGCAGGGCCAGGGTTTCGATGCCTTGCAGAATCTGGAACGCCGCCATGGGGCTTAGCGCTGCGCCCATGTTGCGCAAGGGCACCACACGCGCCCGGCCAATGTAGGCCGCCGCTCCCAGCGCCTCGGTGTAGACCACGCCGTGGTAGCTCACATCGGGCTCGTTGAGGCGCTTGAAACGCTCCTTGTGCTGGGCCCAGGGAAACTTGCCGGAATCCACAATCGCACCGCCAATGGTGGTGCCATGCCCGCCCAGGTACTTGGTGAGCGAATGCACCACGATGTCCGCGCCATGCTCGATGGGACGGCACAGGTAGGGGCTGGCCACCGTGTTGTCCACAATCAGCGGCACGCCATGGGCATGCGCCACTTCGGCCAAAGCGGCCAGATCGGTCACATTGCCCAGCGGGTTACCTATGGTCTCGCAGTACACGGCCTTGGTGCGCCCATCAATCAGTTTGGCAAAAGAGGCAGGGTCGCGGTAGTCGGCAAAACGCACCTCGATGCCCATTTGCGGGAAGGTATGGGCAAACAGGTTGTAGGTGCCGCCATACAGCGTGGAGGCGGAAACAATGTTGTCTCCCGCCTCGGTAATGGTCTGAATGGCATACGCAATCGCCGACATGCCGGAAGCCACCACCAAAGCGCCAATGCCGCCCTCCAGGGCCGCCACACGGGCCTCAAGCACGCCATTGGTCGGGTTCATGATGCGGCTATAAATATTGCCCGCCACCTTCAGGTCAAACAAATCAGCCCCATGCTGGGTGTTGTCAAACGCATAGGCCACTGTTTGATAAATCGGCACGGCCACAGCCTTGGTGGCGGGGTCGGGGGTGTAGCCCGCGTGTACAGCAAGAGTTTCAATACGCATGGAGATGTCTACCTTATAAAAATGGAAGAAAAAAGAGAACTTATACCTGCGAGGTGCCAACGCAGTTGCGCCCATTGCGCTTGGCAATATAGAGCCCCTGATCAGCAGCTTTCATGAGGTCTTCAATGCCCTGCATGTCGGAAGTGCGTGATGCCACGCCGACACTGACGCTTCCCACCCAGACACCCTCGCCGGCAGGAACACGCAAGGCCGCCACTTCGCTGCGAATTTTTTCTGCCAGGGTCAGGCCCCCTTCGAGCGAAGTGCGAGAACAGATGATGAGGAACTCATCGCCGCCAAGGCGGCACACGATATCGTCGGTCCGCACCGCATGGCTCAGTGTTTTGGATAGTGAACGCAGCACCGCGTCACCCGCATCGTGGCCGTGCGTATCGTTGATTTGCTTGAAACCATCGGCGTCGATCATCATGCAGGTCAGTGCGCTGGCCTGCCCTGCCGAAGCTTCCCAAGCCTGGGAGAAGCAGGACATCGCATAGCGCCGGTTGGGCAAGCCGGTCAGCAAATCGGTGCTGGCAAGGTCTTCGAGGCGCTGATTGGCCTCGGTAAGCGCGAGCGTGCGCTCGGCGACTCGGCTTTCCAGCGATTTGTTGAGTTGCACCAGCTCGTGGTTGCGCTCGGACACCTGCTGGAACAGGCCATTGAGAGCGTTCAGCAGCGTATCGGTCGCGGGGTCGGCGAGGGCCGATTGGGATTTATGCGCCTCTTCCGGGCTCATGCCTTCGCGAATTCTGGCGATCTGGCGCGCCATGAACTGGTCAGAACCCAAAATATGGTACGCCAGCCAGTGCGTCAAAAACTCCAGCAGCGGCCTGGCACTGGTACCGAGGTTAGCCAGCACTTCAGAGTGCAACAAACCCACTTCGGCCAGAAACTTGACATGGCTCTGCTTGTGTTGCGCCACATAGTGCGCGTTGAGCTGCATGCTTTCCATCAGCGCCTCTTCTTCGACAAAGTGGTAAGTGGCATATTGCGCCAACTCGGCAAAAACCGCTTCCAAAGCCTGCGCTTCTACCTGCTCCTGCTGCATCACCAAGTCACCAAACCGGTTGATCACATCCACCAGCTTATGGTGCTGGTCGTCAACGTCCTGCAAGCCGGTGACAAAGCAGGGGTTCCATTGAAATGCTTCCATACGCGCAATCCGATTTCTTGTAGGGGATTGCAATGTACTCCTCTTGCGGGCGGCCAAGCAATTGCCCGAGCCAAAACTGAGCCAAAACTTGTTCTAATCCGGGTTGGAAATACTGTGGGACATTGGGGGCACATGTGATTGGTGGAAGAAGGGTCATGACCGCAGCCGCACTGGTAATGGCTGGTGCTTTGCTTTGCCCGCAAGCCCAGGCCCAGGGCTATGAAGTGCGCCCCTGGCCCTCCCATCAAGCTGTGCCCGCCTTGCGTGGCGTCGACCTGCGGGGAAATACCTGGCAACTGGCCGACCTGCGTGGCCGGGCAGTGCTGGTCAACTTCTGGGCCACCTGGTGCGAGCCCTGTCTGGCAGAGATGCCGTCATTGCAGGCGCTGGCCAAACTCCATGGCAGCGGTGACCTGTTGGTGTTGACGGTGAATTTCAAGGAATCTGCCACGACCGCGCAGCGTTTTGCACAACGTACCGACATGGATTTGCCGGTATTGACAGACCCCAACGGGGAAGTTGCCAAGGCCTGGGGTGTGCGCGTTTTTCCCAGCACCGCCCTGATAGCGTCCAACGGCAAAGTACAGGGCGTTGTGCGCGGCGCTCTGGACTGGACAGGCCCTGCCGCCCAGAAACTCATTGCGCCCCTGCTGGCCCAACGATAATCAGCGAGCCATTGCGGGGTACCTTCACATACGCCGCTGGCCCTTCATCATTTATCCGGAGTTCTCTTTATGACCACCGTTTTGGCTTCTACACGCCGTAATTTTTTGCGAAATATGGCTGCAGCGGGCACAGCATCTGCATTGCCTGCTATCAATTTTGCGCAAACCGCAACTCCCGCAGAGCGAAAATTCAGCCCCCAACCCGGCCAATGGCGTACTTTTGAAGTGACCACGCGGATCGACGTTGCCAAACCCCAAGGCGTCACCCGCCTGTGGCTGCCCATTCCTTCGGTTAACAGCGACTGGCAGCAGTCCCTGGAGAGCAGTTTTTCCGGCAACGGCAAAACGGCCATGGCCGACGATGACAATTACGGCGCGCGCATGCTGTACGTGGAATTTTCCGCGGAGGAGGCCAAGCCCTATGTGGAGCTCACCAGCCGCATCAAAACCCGCAACCGCGCTGTGGACTGGACACAAAAAAACCAACCCGCAGAAGACGCCGCCACATTGAAGTACTGGACAGCGCCTACTGATCTGCTACCCACCGACGGCCTGGTCCGCAAAACGGCGCAGGAGGCGATCAAAGGCGCCAAAACCGATGTGGAAAAAGCCCAAATGCTCTACGACTGGGTTGTAGTCAACACCTTTCGCGAACCCAAAGTGCAAGGCTGCGGAGAAGGCGACATCAAGACCATGCTGGAAACCGGCAACCTGAGTGGCAAGTGTGCCGACCTCAACGCCCTGTTCGTCGGTCTGTGCCGCGCGGTGGGCCTGCCAGCCCGCGATGTGTACGGCCTGCGCATTGCGCCGTCTGCCTTTGGCTACAAGGAGCTGGGTGGAAACTCCGCCAGCCTCAAGGGTGCACAGCATTGCCGCGCTGAGGTGTACCTCAAAGGCTACGGCTGGGTGGCCATGGACCCGGCCGACGTCACCAAGGTGATGCGCCAGGAAACTCCAGAATGGATCAAGACAGCCAAACACGCGGTGGTGGCCCCGGTCAACAAAGCGTTGTTTGGCGGCTGGGAGGGCAACTGGATGGCCTACAACATGGCCCACGACGTGCGCCTACCAAACGCCCAGGGTAGCAAGCTCGGCTTTTTGATGTACCCGGTGGGTGAAAACGCCTCCGGCCGATTGAACTCCTACGCGCCGGACGACTTCAAGTACCAGATTACGGCCAAGGAAATTCTGGCGTAGCTCGCAGCCTGGTAACTTTTGCAGCGCATCATGAGGTGGTGCGTCTGCGCTTAGGGCGCACAGTGGCTGCATATGTTTTGGGATTGAAGGACCTCCTTTGGTTGAGCAACTGGTCTCCGTCAATCCGCTCGGCCAGACTTTCCAAATCTGCACTAGAGACACCGCATTGGACGAAGTGCGCACGCCAGCCATCAACAACCTCGATCACACGCACAACTTGCGCTGCAGCTTGTGCCGGTGTGTAGCCAAAAAGTTGGCACTGCGACATGGCATTGCTGAGCGTGGACTCCCGCTGATCGAGCCCCACAACAAACTCCTGGTGACCCTGGCCCGAGTTGGTCGGCAGCACGTCGTAGGCCGGTGTCAGCCTGAACTTTCCTTGCCTGGTCGGGGCCACCACCATGAGCGCGTGGTTCTTTTCATGGTCGTCGGTGTTGTCCATCAAGATGTTGAACACCATGCGGCGAAATAGCTCCTGCATGTCCTGCAGGTTGGCATCGTCATCGGCTACCCCGGCTCTGCGCAATAACTGCGCAAGGTTGGGATAACCCAATTCGGGCTCCTGACCCGCGATTGCCTCGGCGCGCAGTGCGGTTCCTGCGGAGATGCAGTGCACGCGTTGCTCTCCCACCCGGTCATAGCGGCGCACCGCAAGTGCGTTTTCGCCAAGCAGATGCACAACATGCGTTTCGGCCACACGGATACCTGCAAGCTTGGCAAGCGTCATGCACGCGTGCTCAATCAGCGGCACGTCGATGGGCTCTGCGTTGAAAAACTTGATGACCCATTGCTCCCCGGCAATGTCAATAAGGGCTTTCGGTTTGGCCCCACCAAAACTCCCACCCGCATCCAGCATCCTTCGCTCAATCTCGCTGACGGATTCTTTGTTTCCTACCTTGCGAACAATTTCACTGAGCTGTTGAGCCTGTTCCAGCCTGGGCAGCGGACTCTTGGAGCGCGGAACATACGAGTCAGCCGATGTCGATACACCGAGTGCGCCAAACCGGTCATCCCCTGCGTAATACAGGTATTCCATGATGGAGAGCCGGGCAGGCCTGTCGAGGTACTGGATAACGCGCTCGCCCCAACGATCAGGCCGGGCATCGTCTACGGCCCCCACCGCCATGTTTTTCCACCGGGGGAACTGCTCGATATCCACAAGCCGCAAGTCTTCACTGAGAGGGAATCCGCTGGCAAGCCAGTCTGGGCCGTACTGGAGCGATACGCCCTTGCCGCTATCCACCAGCCGGAGTTGCCCAACGTAACGTGGCACCACCGGGTTCGCCAGATACCAAAGATACAGTGCGTCAAGCCTCATTCGCTGCCTGTTTGAGCGCTTTGTTCATTTTGGCCTGTGCCGTGGCTCGCGCCCGGTTTTTGCCAAGCATTTCGGCTTGCCGCACATCGAGTTCAAGCGCTCCCCGGTCTTCTTTGGGCGTTGCCAGGCTTGCCAAAGCGCCGTCTCGACCAATGAGCCACAGTGCCGTAGCCAGCACGCCAAGGCTCACACTGGCTTCGCCCGCCTCAAGGCGCAGCAGGGTGGGAACACTCACACCCATGCGCTTGGCCCAGGTCTTCAAAGACTCCTTGCGCCTGAGCCTGGCCACCGCCAGATCTGCACCAAGCTGTGCCAGCGCAGCCTGGGTGGAGGGCGGCATTTGTGAGAGCGCGGAAGAAGCCTTAGACATAACATATAGTTTATCGAAAAGTCAATTTTTGGTCAACTATATGTTACAAACCACACCCCCTCAGAATCAGCCCCACCACATGCTCGGTAGCACGGGCATGGTCTTTCGGGGAGAGGGCGTCTTTTCCCAGCACCGCGCAGACCTGCACATCAAAGTCGGCATAGGTCTGGGTGGCAGCCCAGATGGTGAAAAACAGGTGCACACCATCAACTGGGGCCATGCGGCCCGCGTCGACCCAAGCCTGAACCACGGCAGCTTTATCGGTTACGAGTCTGCGCAACTCGGTGGCCAGCAATTCCTTGACCACGGGCGCGCCATGCAGCAGTTCGTTGGCAAAAACCTTGGAGCCGTCGGGGCGCAGGGCGGAGAGTTCCATCTTGGCGCGGATGTATTGCTCCAGCGCTGTGCGGGGGTCCGCATCTTCGGTAATGCCGTGGGTGGAAACCAGCCAGTCGTTCAGGATGCGCGAGAGCACCTCGCGGTAAAGAACGTCTTTGCTACCAAAATAGTAGTGCAGATTGGCTTTGGGCAAGCCGCTGGCCTCGGCAATGGCGGCCATGGTGGCACCACCAAAGCCAGCACGCGCGAAAACACGTTCTGCCGCAGAAAGTATCAGGGCCTCATTCGTCTGCCGAATGAGGCCCTTATTGCTATCGGTGACCTGGTTCATTCACCAAGCACTCTGGATTACTTCTGCGCAGCATCCCACACGGCGTGCGAGTAACCTGCCTTGCCCGGATCTTTCTTGATCACAGGAGAGCTGCCACCGGCCAACAACACCTTTACCGTGCGCTCATAGGCAGCAGGCTCAAGGTAACCAATCTTGGGCGTTCCCGCGTTGGTGATGAGCTTGGCCACGTTTTCCATCTGGCGCTTTTGCACCTTCATGTTGGAGCTGCCAGACATATCTGCAGCAACCACGGCTTTGGCTGCGCCTTCAGGATCTTTCACCGCATCGTTCCAGCCCTTGAGTGTGGCCTTGAGGAACTTGCCCATGCGTGCCACGAAAGCGGGATCCTTGAGCTTGGCTTCCATCACGTAGAGGCCGTCTTCCAAAGATGCCACGCCTTCTTTTTCATAGAAGAAGGTAATCAGGTCGGACTCTTTTACTCCAGCGTCCACCACTTGCCAGTATTCGTTGTAGATCATGGTGGAAATACAGGCGGCCTGGTTTTGCAGCAGGGGGTCGACGTTGAAGCCCTGCTTCAAGATCTTGATGTCGGTGTCAGGCTTGAGGCCGAGCTTGCTCATCCAGTTGAGGAAGGGGTACTCGTTGCCGCCGTACCAGACGCCCAGGGTCTTGCCCTTGAGGTCTTTGGGAGCGCTCACGCCACTGGCCTTTTTGCAGGTCAGCATCAGGCCGGACTGGTTGAACACCTGGGCAATGTTGACCAGCGGTACGCCAGCTTCCCGGGCGGCCAGTGCGTCGGGCATCCAGTTCACCACCACATCGGCCTGGTTACCGGCAATCACCTGCACGGGGGAGATGTCGGGGCCACCGGGCTTGATGGTCACGTCCAGGCCCTCGGCCTTGTAGTAGCCCTTGGCTGCAGCCATGTAGTAACCCGCAAACTGGGCTTGCGGCACCCACTTGAGCTGTACCGTGACTTTCTCTTGGGCCATAGCGCCCATGCTGGCTGTCAGGCCCGCAACGGCCATCACCGTTGCCAACAGGCTCTTGGTGAACTTGGAAGAACGCATCATGAAAGACTCCTTCAGGTTAAAAAATTCAACACACTCACACACGAAACAAAAATCTACTTCACCCCTCGCGCACGGACGGGTGCCAAAACGCAGCACGCCGTTCCAGCGCAACCAGCACAGCATAGGCTACCGAGCCAGTCACTGCTGCCACCACAATCGCGCCCCACACCAGCGGCATGTTCATGCGCGAGGCTTCGGTGGAAATGCGAAAGCCCAGCCCGGAAGTAGGCGACCCAAAAAACTCGGCCACGATGGCACCAATGAGCGCCAGTGTGGCATTGACCTTGAGCGCGCCAAAAATAAAGGGCAATGCCGCCGGCAAACGCAGCGCCAGCAGGGTGCGCGGGTAGCTTGCGGCGTAGCTGTACATTAGTTCTCGCTCGAGTTTGCCCGCCGCCTTCAGGCCCGCCAAGGTGGATACCAGCATGGGAAAGAAGGTCATCAAGACAACCACGGCGGCCTTGGAGGGCCACTCAAAACCAAACCACATGACCGCGATGGGTGCGACCCCCACCAGTGGAATGGCGCTGGTGAGCGAAGCCACTGGCAGCAGACCGCGCTGCAGGAAAGGCATGCGATCAATTGCCACCGCCACTGCAAAACCCAGCCCACAACCCAAGGTCCAGCCGATCAACACCGCCTTGCCCACAGTTTGCAGAAAGTCACCCCACAGTTTGGGTGCGTGCTCGGCCATGGAATTCAAAATCAGGCTGGGGGCAGGGAGCAACACGCGCGGCACATCCAGGGCGCGCACCAGAATTTCCCAAAACACCACCACCCACACACCAAACAAACCGGCGGTGGCCATGCCTACCCAGCGCTTGCCGTCGATCGCCGCGACACGTATGACGCTGTAAATCGCAGCCACAGCCAGCAGCAGGATGCCCGGCCAGAACCACACACTCAGTGCGCCAGCTTCAACCGTCTCGCTCATACACCCCCCCGGTGTCGCAGAGCCAGCTTTTCCACCGCAGCCACCGCGGCAGTTAAAGCCAAGCCCAGCAAAGCGGACATCACCAGCGCCGACCAGATTTGCACGGTTTGACCATAGTAAGAACCCGTGAGCAGTTTGGCACCCAGGCCCGACACCGCGCCAGTTGGCAATTCGGCGACCATGGCGCCCACCAGACCGGCTGCGATGCCCACACGCAAAGCCGGAAAGAGAAACGGCAAAGCCGCAGGCAGACGCAGCAACCACAGGGCCTGCCAGCGGCTGGCGGCATAGGTATGCATCATTTCAGTTTCAATTTTTTGGGGTGAACGCAGGCCCTGCACCATGGCGACAGTCACCGGAAAGAAGCACAGGTACATAGCAATCACTGCTTTGGGGGCAGTGCCCGAGAAACCCAGACTTCCCAAAATCACCAGCACAATGGGCGCAATGGCCAGCACCGGCACGGTTTGCGATGCCACGATCCAGGGGAGCAAAGCGCGGTCCAGCGTACGGCTGTGCACGATCAACACCGAGAGCACCAGACCCAAAGCCGTACCCATCACAAAACCCAGCAAGGTGGACTGTCCGGTTACGTAAACGTGAAACAGCAGATTGCGGGGTGAGTCCACCGGCCATTCGGTCAGACTGCTATAGAAATCGACAGCCACCTGGTGCGGGGCAGGCATGACCGGGCGTTCCATGCCCATGGTTACGCTGAACAGATCGCGCCAGGTCCACGGCCCTTCCGGATCAAGCACCCGCTCAATGGCCCCCGGCGCGTTAAGCATCCAGGCCATGCCGTACCACAGCAACAAAACCGCGAGCAACACCACCGCTACCGGCAGTGCGTCATGCACTAGGCGCGAATGCGCAGGGGTGGCACGGGGGCGTGACAACTCCCCGCCGGGCCGCACCAAGGGGAGTTCGCCCCCTTGGGGGGCAGCGACCCGCGCAGCGGTGGAGCGTGGGGGCTCTGTGTCAGTCATGATGCCCGTCCGCCAGCGCCTCACGCACTTCGTGGGCCAGTTCCATAAACGCGGACGTATCACGCAGTCCCAAATGCCGGTCATCGGGCAGGGGCGAATCAATCACCTTGACGATGCGCCCCGGGCGCGGCGACATCACCACAATCTTGGTGGAGAGGTAGACCGCCTCGGCTATGGAGTGTGTTACGAACACCACGGTGCGGCGCTCGCGCTGCCAGAGTTGTTGCAATTGCTCGTTCAGACGGTCACGGGTGATCTCGTCGAGCGCCCCAAAGGGCTCGTCCATCATCAAAATCTTTGGTTCAAACGACAGTGCGCGCGCGATCGATACCCGCTGCTGCATGCCGCCCGAGAGCTGCCAGGGGTACTTGCCCTCAAACCCTGTCAGACCGACCTGCTCCAGGTGCTGCATGGCGATGGACTTGGCCTCAGTGCGCCCCTTGCCCTGAATTTGCAAGGGCAAGGTGACATTGGCCAGCACAGTACGCCACGGAAACAACGCCGGGGCCTGAAATACATAGCCATAAGCCCGGGCCAGGCGGGCGTCATGGGGCGACACTCCATTGACCAGCACCTGTCCGGCACTGATGGGCTCCAAATCCGCAATCACCCGCATCAATGTGGTCTTGCCACAGCCCGAGGGGCCGATGAGCGAGACAAACTCGCCCTCGGCAATGGAGAGATCAATGTCGCTCAGTGCATGTACCGGCGAGTCTGCCGTCTGGTAGACCACGCTGGCGTTACGCACCTCCACAGCCAGGCGCTGCGCTTTTACGGTGGGGGAAATCGCTTCAGGGTTATTCATGGACGCACTGCATTGATGACTTGGCCGCACCAAAATGGGCTGCCAGGCCACACGATAAACCATTAAGTTAACCAATTGGTCAAGTTATTGCCAATACTAGCCAGTTCCGTGCCAGAGGCACTAGTGGGGTTTGTACGGGGAGTGCAGGGCTACAGTAACCGGTTGCGCTCCAGCCAGACCTTGCGAACAAAGGGGTCGGCCACGGTGTAGACGCCGTGACCGGGGCGGGCAATCAGGTTGGCCGCAATCATTTTGTCGGCCAGGTTCTGCACCTGCGGGGGCTGCACTGCAGCGCCAGTGCGTGCGGCATAGGCGGCCAGCGCCTCTTCGCCAAACAGGCCGCTTACGCCGTCTTCGCTGCCCTGCGCGATGCGCTCAAAAAGCGCCTGGCCCAGTGGGCCAAACTCTTCGATGGCGCGCAGTTCAACGTCTGCAGACACAGAAGCCAGGGTGTCGCAAATGATGGGGAAAGCCTGGTCCGGCGGGACTGCGGTCGACTGCAGTTGCACCAAGGCCTTGAGCAGTTCTTCCGGGCGGTGGCCCATGGCCTGAAATCCGGCCCAGGCCACGACCAGACCGGGCAGCACTACGCCTGGGGTACTGGCAATGCGGTCGAGCTGCCACTGCACAAAGTCTTGCCCCAGCACCTCGTAGGCAGTGGTCAGCGCTCCGGAAAAGGGCTGTGCCCGGCGTGTGGCCATGTTGGTAAGGAGCGACTTGTGCGACCCGGTGCCCAAAAACAAAAAATAGCCCGGCGTATTCGGCTGGGTGTTCACGGCATCACGCGCTGCCTTGAGCGCATGCAACAGGCCGGTGCCATCTTCGGTGCCCAGCGCCTGCTGCACCTCGTCCACGATCAGTACCACATGGGTCTTGGCCTTGTCCACCAGTTCGACAAACGCCTGGGCCAGTGTGGCACCCTGGGCCAAACCCAGATTCTCGATCTGAAACCCCAGGCTCAGGCCCGCTGCACCCAGGTTGAGCCCCTTGAAACGTTGCAGCAGGCCCGCACCCGGTGCCCGCAACTCCTGCAAGGCGGCCCGCACCGCATCCAGCACCAGCGTGGCCGGGCTTTTGCTGCGATCGGCCCACAAATCCACATAAATGACCAGTGCCCCCTGGGCTTGCAGTGCAGGCACCAGGTCCTGGCACAAAAAGGTGGTCTTCCCCACGCGGCGTATGCCAGACAAAAACACGCCAGAGCGCACATTCATGTGCAATGGCGAAGGCTGCAGCAACTGCTGCGCCATCTGCGTTGCATAGGTCGTGCGGTGAAATACAGCTTCGGAGGGGGTCATATTATTCATCTTTATCCGTTGCAGATAATTATCTTAAATAGATAAAGACTTGTAAAGTCATACAAATCGCCCCTTGGCTTATTGCGCCCTACGCTCCTTGGCGCAATACTGCACCCCAGGCAGCCCCTGGTAGTCCACATCCTGCGTCCAGAAAGTGGCGCTGAACTCCATGGCCATGCTGTACATGGCTGCGTCTGCCATGGCCAGACGGTGCTGGCTGGCCGCCTGCGAGGCGGCGATGGCGCGGCTGGCTGTGAGGTCGAGTACACGGCCCAGGCGCATCACGTCCAGGCAGCGGGCAACCAGGTCCTCGGGCAGTCTGCGGCTGAGCACCTTGTGCACCTCGAACAAGGCGATGGTGGGGACTAGCAGGTGGTGGCGGTCTTCAATGACCGGTTTGAATACCGGCCCATTCGGCCCGGCGTGGAAAAATTCGATCCAGCCCGACGAATCAACGAGGTTCATTCGAAGGTCCGGTCCGGTTCTTTTTCAGGTTCGATATCGCCCAGGTCATAGCCCTTGAGCATGCCGTAATACGCGCTCATGGGCACTTCGGGCTTGATGACAAGCTCTTGTCCGCGCAGCTCAAAATGGATGTGCGAGCCCGCCTGGATACCCAGCTTGGCGCGCATGGCGGCAGGCAAAGTGACTTGTCCTTTACTGGACACAATGGCTTCTACGGTTTGCATGATCAACTTCCTTACTTTTTAATAAGTAAAGCAAATTGTAGTGCCAAGCGAAACAGTAAGTATGCAAGTCACCCCAACTGGGCGCACGGTGTCTGGGCGTGACGCAGGCGACAGGAGCGGGGCAAACCACCCCGTATAGTGCCGTTTTGTATTTTTGAGGTGCGTGATGTCTATTTGGAAAACCCCTGCCACGATTGAAATGCTGACCGAAGTCAGCGAGAACACGGCCGTGAGCCACCTGGGAATTGAGTTTCTGGAAATTGGCGAAGACTTCATGACCGCGCGCGTGCCCGTCAACCGGCAGACTTGCCAGCCTTACGGACTTCTGCACGGCGGTGTGTCGGTGGTGCTGGCCGAGACGCTGGGATCCACCACCGCAGCCTTTGCCTGCCCTCCCGGACACAAGGTGGTGGGGCTGGACATTAACGCCAACCACATCAAGGGGGTCACCAGCGGCTGGGTGACCGCCACTGCACGGCCTGCGCACATCGGACGCACCACCCAGGTGTGGCAGATCGACCTGCGGGACGATGCGGGCGATCTGGTTTGCACCTCGCGCCTGACCATGGCGGTGCTGGCGCCGCGTTAGTTTTCTCGGTGGGCAGCAGCGAAGGGTGGGGGCTAGCTACGACCTTGGTGTTCCGCTGCAAAGGCCACGTACCACTTCAGACAACCGGGGTTGGCCATGGCGTCCTGGTTCACCACTTTTTCAATTGGCTGGCCTAGCAACAACTTCTTGATCGGCAGCTCCTGCTTCTTGCCCGACAGCGTGCGTGGAATCTCGGCCACCTGAAAAATGGCGTTAGGCACAAAGCGCGGTGACAGCGCCACGCGGATGGCGTTGTTGAGCTTGTCTTTGAGGGCGGCGTCCAGCACGAGCCCTTCGCGCAGCACCACAAACAATGGCATGTAGCTCTCGCGCCCCAGGTATTCCAGGTCCACCACCATGGAGTCCAGCACTTCGGGCAGAGCTTCGACCGCGCTGTACAGCTCGCTGGTGCCCATGCGCAGGCCGTGGCGGTTGATGGTGGCGTCGCTTCGACCATAGATGATGCAGGCCCCACTCGGCAGAATGCGCAACCAGTCACCATGCCGCCAAACCGGACCCGCACCGGCCGGAGCATCGCCACCACCGGGGGTGCGTCCATGGCCGGGGGGGTACATATCAAAATAGCTGCTGAGATAGCGGCTCTGATCCGTGTCGCCCCACAGGTAGACTGGCATGCTGGGGATAGGCTGGGTGCACACCAGCTCGCCCACCTCGTCATGCACCGGCTGGCCCTGCTCGTTCCACGACTCCACGGCGCAGCCCAGCAAACGGCATTGCATTTGACCTGCGGTTAAGGGGAGTTCCCGATGCCCCCCGATAAACGCACCGGCAAAGTCGGTGCCGCCCGAGATATTGCACCACCAGATATCTGGTACTCCCAACTTGGCAAACTGCTCTGTCCCCCAGTTTTGCGCTTCTTCGCTCAAGGGCGAGCCGGTGGTGCCGAGCACCCGCACCTGGCGCAGTTCGCCGCACTGCGCCAGATCAACATGCGCCTTCATGCAGTTGGCAAAAAAAGCCGCGCCAGCTCCAAAAAACGTAGCACCTACCGCAGCACCAAAGCGCCATAGCGTGGTCCAGTCGGGGAGGGTCTTGTTGCCCTGGGCGTCCAGTGTGCTGCCGCCCGGGCTGCCGTCAAAGATGCAGCAGGTGGTGCCGTTGAGCAGGCCGCTCATCTGTGCATTCCACATCACCCAACCAGTAGAGCTGTACCAGTGGTAGCGCTCGCCCCAGCTGTTTGGCGCATAGCTGCAGCCCACGTCGTTGTGCAGAATCTTGAGCGCCAGCGCCACCACCAGGGTGCCGCCATGCCCGTGAACGATGGGTTTGGGCAAACCGGTGGTGCCGCTGGAATACACAATCCACAGCGGGTGGTCAAACGGCAGCCACATCGGCTCGAAAGCGCTGGTTTGTGCATCATTTCGGCTGCTAGCGCTCGTAAAGTCTGCCTGAGTAGCTCCTGAATCAATAGCATTTGGCGACAAGCCCAGGTTGTTGTGCAACACCACATGGCGCACGCTTGGCAAGGCTTGGCACAACTCAGCCACCACGGCCCGGCGGTCAAAGTCCTTGCCGCCAAAACGCACGCCGTCGCAAGCGATCAGCACCTTGGGCTTAATTTGCTGAAACCGGTCGAGCACGGCATTGGTGCCCATGTCGGGTGCGCAGATGCTCCACACGCCGCCCAGACTCACTACCGCCAGAAAGGCCACCATGGCCTCAGGAATGTTGGGCAGGTAGGCTGCTACCCGGTCGCCAGGCTGAAGGCCCTGCGCTTTCAAGTGCAAAGCCAGCGAAGCCACCTGCTGGCGCAACTGGGGCCAGGTGATCTCGCGCGCTGCAGCGCCGCTGGCCAGGCTGTGCTCGTTATGGCTGATGAGTGCGGCAAAACCCGCCCGGTCCGCTGCATTCACATGCCTGAAGACTTGCTGGGCGTAATTCACTTGCGCACCGGTAAACCACTGCGCACCGGGCATGCAGTTTTTGGTGAGCGCTGCGCTGTGCAGTGTGGGAGATTTCAGTTCAAAGTAGTCCCAGATGCTCTGCCAGAAGGCATTCAGGTCGGTGGTGGACCAGCGCCACATGGCGTCGTAGGTGTCGAATGCCAGACCGCGATGGTCACGCAGCCAGTTCTGGTAGAGACGAATTTGGGGAATGTAGGGTGCGGGGCGCATCGCCCGAGCGTAGCAAGACTTTGGCAAAGCGGGGGCTTGCGTCGCTCAGGGTTTGTACGGATGTTCAATAATTTTGTACAAGCGTTCAATCGGTCGATGGACATGTCCATTCGAATCCCTCTAGGCAAGCGCCAACGCAGTCCGGCCGCCGCGGGAGAAGCGCGTCCTGATCGCAAGGCGGCTATCTTGCTCGCCGCCGAAAAGCTGTTTTCCCAGACCGGCTACCACGCAGTGACTATTCGCCAGATTGCCGAGGAGGCGGGGGTTCCGCTGGCGCTGGTGGGCTACTACTATGGCCAGAAACATGAACTGTTCGAGGCCATCTTTGCGCACTGGAACAGCACGATTGAAGAGCGACTGAAGGCCCTGCAAGTGGCTGAAAGCAACCCCGAGGTCGACTTGCGCCTTTCGCTGATCATTCGCGCCTTTGTGGGGCCGGTGCTGCGACTGCGCGCCAGCGCGGAGGGCGAGTACTACGCGCTGCTGGTAGCGCGCGAGTTGCTCTACGCGGCAGACGTCACTGACCGGGTGCTGCGCAATTACTTTGACCCCTTGGCCAATGCCTTTATTGAAGCCTTGCAGCGCACACTGCCCCACGCCTCTCGTGGGCAAATCGCCTGGTGTTACCAGTTTGCGCTGGGGGCGCTGATGCACCATTTGAGCGACACGCGGGTGCAACGCCTCTCACAAGACCAGAATACCCCCGGCGACCCGGCAGCCCAGACCTTGCTGGTCAATTTCATAGTGGGGGGCGTGCGCGCTGCGCTGCCCGTCACTCCGGGCGCAACGCCTACCTGATCCGTTTTCCCGTAACCAGAACCGATACAACTACCCCAAGGAGCAACCATGAAACGCCGTACCGCCCTCTCCAGCCTGGCCGCCGCCGGACTAGCCACCGCATTGCCCGCCTGGAGCCAGGCCACCACCAAGATCGTCTTTGGTTTTACCGCCGTCACTGATTTCACCTCGGTCTTCATTGCCGCTGAAGAAGGCTATTTCAAGAAGCGCAACCTGGATGTGGAGTTGAAGTTCATACCGCTCAACTCCACCATTCCCGCCGCTATCCAGGCCGATTCGCTGCAAATTGGCGGCCCTACTCCGTCGGTGTTTCTGCAATCGGTGGACGGTGGGCTAGACCATGTAGTGGTGGCCGGTGGCGGCGTCACTTCCAAGACCATTACCGGTTTTGGCCTGGTGGCCCGCGCGGGCTCCGGCATCAAGACACCGCAGGATTGCCTTGGCAAGAAGATTGGTGTTCCAGGTCTGGGCGCCTTCCTGCACGTCACCTTCCGCGCCTGGCTCAAGGAAAACAAGGTCGACTACAAGAAAGTGAACTTCGTCGAGGCGTCTTTCCCCCAGCATGGCGACTTGCTGCGCGGCGCCTCGGTGGATGCTGTGGTTACTGCCGATCCTTTCATGAGCCGCATCACCGACACCGGCGTGGGCTACGTGGCTTCGTACTATTCCACCTTCCTGTCCGAAGGCAACCCCACCATCATCCACACTGCCAAGCGGGAGTGGGTCCAGAAGAATCCCGCAGCGGCCAAGGCGTTTCGCGAGGCGGTGGTCGAGGGCGCGGCCTTTATGTCCAAACCTGCCAACGATGCCAAGGTGCGCGCTGCGATTGGTAAATACATCAAGTTGCCTCCCGAGGTGGTTGCCAAGGTACAGATCAGCCCGCCCGGGCCGGTGGTGACCGAAAAGCAGCTGACTTACTGGGTGGGCCTGATGAAAGACCAGGAGATGCTCAAATCCGGGCCGGATGTTTCCAAGCTGATCTTCAAGTAAGCAGCAGGTTGAGCACACGGTGAGCAAGGCCCCGCTGCTGCGGTTTGACCAGGTGAGCATTCACCTGGGCGGCCGGGAGATCCTTTCGCCCACGTCGTTCGAGGTGAACAAGGGCGAGTTCGTCTGCGTCATTGGACCCTCGGGCTGCGGCAAAACCACGCTGTTGCGGGCAGCGGCAGGGTTTCTGACTCCTAGCGGCGGAGCAGCCTTGCGGCATGGCAACCCCATTGCCGGTCCGTCACGGGAAGTGGCCTTTGTGTTCCAGGATTACGGGCGTGCACTGTTGCCCTGGCGCACTGTGGCGGGCAACGTCAGCCTGGCGCTGGAGGCGGCGGGAATTGCATCCGCAGATCGCCCGGCGCGCATTGCACAGGTATTGGCGACGGTGGGCCTTACCGAACATACCCACAAGTTTCCGGCGCAGCTCTCCGGCGGCATGCAGCAGCGGGTCCAGATTGCCCGCTGCCTGGCGCAGGAGCCAGAACTGATGATGATGGACGAACCCTTTGGCGCGCTCGATGCCATGACGCGCGAGGGTTTGCAGGACGAAGTCTCCCGTCTGGTGCGCAGCACGGGGTTGACCGTGCTTTTTGTGACCCACGACCTGGAAGAGGCTATTTACCTTAGCGACCGGGTAATCGCCCTGCGCGCCAACCCCACACCAGAAAAACCCAGCCTGGCCGCCATGGTGGAGGTGAAGATCGACCATCCTCGCGACCAGTTGCTCACCAAAGAGCACCCCGAGTTTTTGCGACTGCGTCGCGAACTCTACGGATTTTTGGGGCACCACTGATGCACTTCCTGCTTGCGCTGCGGCCCTGGGTATTTCCTGTCGCCTTGCTGTGTGCACTGGAAGTGGCTGCGCGCTGGGTGGTTCCTGGCAGCGATGCACTCGCACCACCCTCGCAGACCTTGATGGCGTTTGCCAAAGCGCTGAACGCGCAAGGGGATGAATCTGTTTTGCAGGCCACCGCGTTTACGCTGTCTAGCGCAGCACTGGGCTTGGCATGGGGGGCTTTTTGGGGCTTGGGAATGGGCATTGTTCTGGGGCTATCGCCTCGCGCAGCAAGCATGGGGTTTCTGAGCATTGAAGTACTGCGCCCCGTGCCCTCGGTGGCGCTGATTCCGCTGGCCATGCTGGTGTTTGGTTTTGGCTACCGAATGGAAATCAGCGTGGTGGCGTTTGCCACCTTCTGGCCGCTTCTGATTCTCAGCAAGGCAGCGGTTCAGCAGGTGGAGCCCCAATTGCTGGAAGTGGCTCGCGCACTGGGCCTGAGCCCGTGGGCCCGCGCCACGCAAATCATTCTCCCGGCCATGGTGCCGCGCCTGTTTGTGGCCTTGCGCCTTGGTGTATCCATCGCCCTGGTGGTGGCGGTCACGGTTGAAATTGCCGCCAACCCCAGCGGCATGGGCTACGCCATGATGATCGCCCAGCAAAGTCTGGCTCCGGATTTGATGCTGGCCTGGCTTTTCTGGATCGGCGTGGTCGGTTATGTGATCAATCTGCTGACCTTGCGGCTGCAGGGCCTGGTTGCGCAACGTATGGGCGAAACTGTGCTGGAGCCCTCGACATGAGCGTCCAACAGCAAGGCATGCGCAGCAGCCGCGCATCGATTGAATCGGTCCTGGTTTTGGCCGCACTGATTGCGCTGTGGTGGCTGGCAAGCCACCAGCAATGGGTGAGCAAGGTGTTTTTGCCCACCCCCGAAGCCACACTCGAGAGTCTGTGGGAAGGATTGCACACGGGTGAACTGATGGGCTTTACGCTCGATACGGTGGTGCGCATGCTGCTGGGCTGGTTGTTGGCCTCAGCCATCGGCGTTGCGCTGGGCGCGCTGATCGGTGCCTCGGCCACAGCCCGCGTCTGGATTGCGCCCACACTCGAATTTTTGCGGCCCTTGCCCGCCTCGGCGGTCATGCCGCTGGCCATTTCATTGTTGGGCCTGAGCAGCGGCATGGTGCTAGCGGTGGTAGCTTTTGGTGCCATGTGGCCGGTGCTGCTGGCCACCGTCTATGGCCTGGCTTCGGTGCATGTGCGTCTGCGAGAGGTGGCTACTGCCCTGCAACTGTCGCGCAGCGCTTTTGTTATCAAGATAGGTTTGCCCAATGCGCTGCCCGACATTCTGGCGGGCATGCGCCTGTCCATGACCGTGTCGCTCATCGTGGCGGTGGTGGGCGAAATGATTGCCTCGCAATCGGGCCTGGGACAGGCCATTTTGCTGGCGGCCCGCTCGTTTCGGGCCAGTGAGTTGTTTGCGGGCATTGTGCTGCTGGGGGCCATCGGCTTTTGCAGCAATGCCCTGCTGGCTGCGTTGGAAAACACCTTTTTGCGCTGGCAACGCCCTTGAGTGGCGCAGCGTTTTGACTTGATGACACAGGAGCGACCATGGCCCGTACCTTTGTAGACCTTTCCATTTTTCTGGAAAACGACGTGATGAGTGATCCTCCGGCCTTTGCGCCCAAGATCGAGTACTTCACCCACGAAAACACCTTTGCCCAGATTGAGCCGTTCTTTCCGGGCCTCAAGAAAGAAGACCTGCCCGACGGCGAGGGCTGGGCGGTGGAGATGGTGCAGCTCTCTACCCATAACGGCACGCACCTGGATGCGCCCTACCATTTTCACAGCACGATGGACGCGAAAAACGGGGAAAAGAAGCCTGCCATCGCCATCCATGAGGTGCCGCTGGAGTGGTGCTTCCAGCCCGGCGTGAAGCTGGATTTTCGGCACCTCGCAGATGGCTATGTCGTCACTGCAGAGGACGTTGAAGCGGAGCTCAAGCGCATTGGCCACACGCTATCGCCGCTGGAAATTGTGGTCGTCAACACGCGCGCCGGTTCGCGCTACGGCCAGCCGGACTACGTGGCGTCGGGCTGTGGCATGGGCTATGAGGCCACCATGTATCTGCTGGAGCGCGGTGTGCGCCTGACCGGCACCGACGCCTGGAGCTGGGACGCACCTTTTGTGCACACC
>CAJBMJ010000369.1 GCA_903954045.1 uncultured beta proteobacterium
ATTCACGCCGGTATAGAAAAGTACGCGCTCGGTAGTCGTAGTTTTACCGGCGTCAATGTGAGCCGAAATACCGATATTGCGGTAGCGCTCAATGGGGGTATGGCGAGCCATGATGGATCCTTGGTTGATCTATATCTATTTTCTAGTCGCCACCCGCACAACGCGGCGTAGCGAGCGACTTTCAGACTAGGCGCGTCGCCGCTGACAGTGCAGTTAGCACGGCGAGGCGACGCAACGACGTATGAAAGCCGCGCAGTAGCCGCTTAGAAGCGGAAGTGGGAGAAGGCTTTGTTAGCCTCGGCCATGCGGTGAACTTCGTCACGCTTTTTCATGGCGCCGCCGCGGCCTTCAGTAGCCTCCAGCAATTCATTCGCCAGGCGCTGGGCCATGGATTTTTCGCCACGCTTACGCGCCGCTTCTTTAATCCAACGCATGGACAAAGCCAGGCGACGGACAGGACGCACTTCGACTGGCACCTGGTAGTTTGCACCACCAACACGGCGGGATTTCACCTCGACCATGGGTTTCACGTTATTAATGGCAACGCTGAATGCCTCCACCGGGTCTTTATCGGGGTGCTTCTTTTCAATCAGTTCCAAGGCACCATAAATGATGCGCTCGGCAACTGCTTTCTTGCCGCCTTCCATGATCACATTCATGAATTTGGACAGCTCTACATTGCCGAACTTTGGGTCCGGCAGGATTTCACGTTTAGGGACTTCGCGACGACGTGGCATTTTTTCACCTCTTTGCTTCAGTTGGCATCTGTAAAGACACCGCGAGAGTTAATGAATAAGACTCTCACTTACTCGACCCAGACATCGGGTCACTTCGTTTACTCTCCGCGCCACGCGGGGAACAAACACCATTTATTCTTCGACTCCAGAGCCTTGCGACCTTGGACTCAGGTCAAATTATTTGGCCTTTGGCTTTTTCGCGCCGTACTTGGAGCGAGACTGCTTGCGGTCTTTCACGCCTTGCAAATCAAGTGATCCGCGGACGATGTGGTAACGCACACCGGGCAAGTCCTTGACACGACCGCCGCGAACCAGCACTACGCTGTGTTCTTGCAGATTGTGGCCTTCACCGCCGATATAGGAAATCACCTCAAATCCGTTGGTCAAGCGCACTTTGGCAACTTTACGCAGAGCGGAGTTAGGTTTCTTTGGCGTTGTGGTGTACACACGAGTGCACACACCGCGGCGCTGCGGAGAGTTCTGCATCGCAGGACTCTTCGACTTGATGGTCTCGACCTCACGGCCTTGACGCACGAGCTGGTTAATGGTTGGCATTGATAAAACGTCCCTAAACGCTTAAAACTACTTGTGATATTACGAAAACGTGAATCCCTTCGGAATTTCCGAAAAGCCTTCTAATGTATCAGATCGAGGGTTACCCCGCAAGCTTACTGCGCAAGCCTCTTCGCAGCGCGGGGCAAAGTGACCAACTAGCGAATCCACAGGCGTATGGCATCCCAGGCCCGGCCAATGACGCCCGCCTGTTCCACTGCTTCAAGAGCGACCAATGGCACATCCACCAAAGTTTGCTCTCCGGATGTCACACGGAGTGTTGCCACCGACTGGCCCTTGGTCAAGGGCGCGAGCAAGGGCTCATTGCGAAGCACTTGTGTCTTTATTTTTCCAGCAGTGCCCGCTGGAACCGCGACCACAATAGCCTGATTGCGCCCCAGCTTAACAGTGGGGGCAGTTCCTTTCCACACATTGGGGGTCACCACAGCCTGATCGGCATCAAACAACTTGACTCCGTCAAAAGCCGTATATCCCCAGTTCAACAATTTCTGGGTTTCGTTAGCGCGCGAGTTTTCGCTGCTGGCCCCAAGCACAACGGAAAGCAGGCGGCGACCTCCACTCTGAGCCGCTGCGCTCGCGCCAACTGCTGGAGCCGCAAGTTGTGGAAAGTCACGCTTAGCGGTAGCCACCAGACAGTACCCGGCAGCATCCGTATGACCCGTTTTCAGGCCGTCAACTGTGGGATCGCGAAAAAGCAGGAGGTTACGATTACTGTCATTTGTAGCTGGAGTTCCCGGGTAACGATACTTTTTTATGGCATAAAAAGCTACGTAATCCGGAAAATCGGCCATCAGACGCATGGAGAGAACGCCCAGATCTCTGGCGGTTGTCGTGTGTCCAGCCTCGGTCAAGCCTTCCGGATTTTTGTACGAAGTCGCCTTCAATCCCAGCGCTTTGGCTTGCTCGTTCATCATCTGGACAAATCGCTCGGCGGTTCCTCCGACGCCCTCAGCCAGCGCCATTGTTGCGTCATTGCCGCTTTGAACAATCATTCCTTTGAGCAAATCTTCCACAGGAACCTGCATTTTGGGGTCAATGAACATACGCGAGCCCGGCATCTTCCAGGCGCGTTCACTCACTGGCAAGGTCTGCTTCAGATCGATCTTCTTGGACCGAAGTGCATCAAAGACCAAGTAAGCCGTCATTAACTTGGTTAGTGATGCAGGCTCTAAGGGAGAGTCGATATCTTTGGCAGCCAGTATTTGATTGGCCGTGACATCCATCAGCAAATAGGCGCGGGCGGCAATTTCAGGAGGTTGTGGGGTTTGGGCAGCAACGGCAAAGCTCAAGGCTGCCGCGAGGGCGACGAGAAATGATTTCATGGATTGGGTTGGAGAACTAAACAGCAGGCGCAGACAGGTGGTTGACCACCAACCTACGCAAAAGGGGCAATTGTCCATGAAAGAAGTGCTCTCCTCCCGGAATCACTGTCACTGGAAGGTTTTGCGGACGGGCCCAGTTCATGACATCAGCCAAAGGCACGGTCTCATCCAATTCACCGTGGACCACCAGCGTACGTGTATGCAGGTCTGCAGGGATGGGTGCCACATCAAAACGGGTGGCCGCAGTACCCACTAGCACCAGCTTTTCAGCAATCCGATCGGGATCCAAAGCGGCAACCGCGCGGCTGGTCACAAAGGAACCGAAAGAAAACCCGGCCAAAGCCATAGGCCCCTCAGGACAAAAGTGAGCAAGCACTGTCAACAAATCAGACGTCTCCCCGCGGCCTTCATCGTAAGTGCCTTCACTTTTGCCCACACCGCGAAAGTTGAACCGGACTGCCCTCCAACCGCACAGGACAAATGCTCTTGCCAGAGTCTGCACAACCTTGTTGTCCATGGTGCCGCCAAATAGCGGGTGCGGGTGGGCAATTACCGCTGTGCCACGCAGTACGGTCAAGGCCGATGGCGTGTCCACCAATACCTCCAACAGCCCGTCGGGGCCCTGGATTGTGCTGCGCAGAGCATGAGAACTCATGAATATTTACCTACCGACCCACATCTGCCGGCGTTACCAAGCGCTCTACGACCTGCCCGTTCTTCAAATGGGATTCAACAATTTCATCAATATCCTGCAAATCCACATAGGTGTACCAGACTGCCTCAGGGTACACCACGGCAACAGGACCCCCGGCACACCGGTCCATGCATCCTGCCTTGTTGACCCGGACCTGGCCCGATCCGGCAAGGCCAGCGGCTTTTACCAAACCCTTGCAATGGTCAAATGCTTCTTGCGCTTGGTGTTGCGCGCAGCATTCTTCGCCCGCTTTGCGTTCGTTCAGGCAAAAGAAAATATGGCGCTGGAAATAGGAGTTGTTGTTGGAAGGCGTGTTGTTCATGTCGGAATTTTAGTTTCTTGGTTCCGGTTGCCAGATGCGCATCAGCACATACACCAGGGTTGCAAAAGGCCACAACCACCCAAGCCACTGGGCCAAGCCATGGAATCGAATAAAGCGCCCCTGCTCCCAGGCCTGCAATGTCTGTGCAAAGTACGCGCCTTCGGGTGCCTGATTCAGCAAGCTCAGATATACCCCTAAAGACAACAGAACCAGTGCGGCACTGGCCCGCCAGGGCGCCCTGGCCAAAACTAGCGCCAAGGCCAGCGCTGCGCCGGCGCCCCATTGGGTGGGCAAATCCAGCCAAGCCCAGGCATGGGCGGGCCCCCAACTCAGTGCAGCCGAAAGACTGCTGGCCAGCATGCCCACACCAACACAAAAGGGAACAAAGATGACACGGGCACGCGGAGATTGAATCACGCAAAAGCCCAAAAGGCAGGGAATAAGCACGCCCAACAATACGCAGAGCAACTCAGCGCCCGGCACAAGCGGCTGCAACTCGATATCCCGCACCGGCAACCACTCCAGAAAAGGCGAGTCCACCAACAGCGTGGCCAGGGCCTCTTCGATGCGTTCAAACACCTGCCCCAGACCAAACGGCACCGCGGCCGGAAACAGCAAGGCCATGGGCCAAGTGGCCAGCAAAACCAGTCCGCCACGCGACTGAGCCACAAACCAGCGGGCGCGAAAACGACTCCACCGGTCAATTGCACCCATTTTTTCCAGAAAAACTGTCATCACAGCGCCCATCCATGCTCCCGCCATATTGAGCCCCCAGTCTTCCCGAGATGACACGCGTGCCGGAAGATAGCTTTGCAAAGACTCCATGGACAAGGAAAGCATCGCCGCGAGGACAACGGGAAACCATAAGGAGTACCTGGTTCTGTCAGTTCGCAGGGCACTCAGGGCTAGCATGCTGCCCAATGGGGCATACCCTGCCAAGTTGATCGCCACATCAAATCCCGTCCAATAGCGCGGCAGCGCGGCCAGCAAAAATGCCAGTGGCTCCATGCCCTGATCGCGCCAATCAGAAAAAGGGTACAGACTGGCATACACAATCAGCGCCGCATACATCAGCGCCAAGGGCGACGCAGCTGTTTTGTGCATGGACTCAGGTCGTCAAAATGGCTTGACCACCACCAGGATTACTGCCACCAAAAGCAGCACAACAGGTATTTCGTTGAACCAGCGAAACCACACATGTCCTCTTTGGACTTCGCCCCGTTCAAATTTGCGCAGCAATCGACCGCAGGCATGGTGATAGCCCAAAACCAGAGCCACGATGACGAATTTGGCATTCATCCAGCCGTTGCCTGGGCCCAGACCAATTCCATATCCCCACCAGAGCCAAACCCCAAGGATGAGCGCCGGGATGGACAAGAGAGTGGTAAATCGCATCAGTTTTCGGGACATCAGCAGCAAACGCGCCCGCTCCGCTTCAGAACCCTGCTCAACCATGGCCAGGTTGACAAAAATCCGAGGAAGATAGAACAGTCCAGCGAACCAACTGGCGACGAAGACGATGTGGAAAGATTTGACCCAGAGCATGGGGCCAGTTTAGGGCAAAAAAAACCCCAGCACTGGGCTGGGGTGGTAAGCCTATTTGCTGTCACACATCAAGGCCCCGCTCAGGGAGGAAAAGCGGGAGGTAGCAAGCTACCCGAAGCGAAATATAACAAGAAAAACAACAAGAAACAATAATGCGCAAGCCCAGAACGCAAATAATTGCGCCACCATGCCAAATATGTCTCCGAAATGACATTATTTCCCCATACGAAGAGTCGCACAGAATCAGGCACAATTTTCCCCATGACACATTCACCTCCCTATGCTCCGTTTCCTGGCGGGCGCCCCAGGCGCCTGCGTCGCGATACATTCACCCGCAATCTGGTGCGTGAGCACGCTCTGACGTCGCATGACTTGATATACCCGGTATTTGTGGTCGATGGGCAGCAGCAGCGTGTTCCCATCAGTTCCATGCCCGGCGTTGAACGTTTGAGTCTGGACTTGCTGTTGCCGGTCGCCGAAGAATGCGTGAAGCTGGGTATTCCGGTGATGGCTCTTTTTCCGGTGGTTGACCAATCCCTAAAAACTTACGACGGCAAAGAGGCGCTCAACCCCGATGGGCTGATTCCGCGCGTGGTGCGGGCGCTGAAAAAAGAGTTTCCCGATCTGGGGGTGATGACCGATGTGGCGCTGGACCCCTTCACCAGCCATGGTCAGGACGGCCTGCCCGACACCCGCCCTGAGACCGAGGGCTACATCCTCAACGACGAAACGGTAGAAGTACTGGTACAGCAGGCGCTCACCCAGGCTCGCGCGGGCGTGGACATCGTTGCCCCCAGCGACATGATGGATGGACGCATCGGTGCCATCCGCAATGCACTGGAGGCTGAAAAGCTGGTGCATACCCGCATCATGGCCTACAGCGCAAAATATGCATCGGCCTTCTACGGACCGTTCCGGGATGCTGTGGGCTCAACCAGCAATCTGGGCAAAAGTAATAAAAAGGTCTACCAGATGGACCCCGGCAACACCGATGAAGCGCTACGCGAAGTGGCCATGGACATTGCCGAAGGCGCCGACATGGTGATGGTCAAGCCCGGCATGCCCTATCTGGACGTGGTACGCCGCGTCAAAGACGAGTTTCGAGTGCCGACCTTTGCCTACCAGGTCAGTGGCGAATACGCGATGCTCAAGGCAGCAGCGCAAAACGGCTGGCTGGACCACGATGCAGTGATGATGGAAAGTCTGCTGGCATTCAAGCGCGCCGGAGCCGATGGCGTGCTGACCTACTTCGCACGTGATGCAGCAAAATTGCTACAAAAGATATAGCTTCTCGTGCATATTCCATAAGCGCAAACGGCCAATTTGGCTCCAAATTTCACTACGATACGGCCATGCGCATTTTTCATATCCAGAACAACCAGGTCACGGAAAGCAGCGATCTGGAGAAGCTGACCAACACCGGATTGCCAGAGCAGGGGTTTATCTGGATCGCCTGTGCCCGCAATGAGTTTGAAACACTGCAGCAAACCATTCAGGTCAGCTTGCAGGTGCTATGCGGCATTCAGATCGTGGACCTGCATATGTCCGACCTGCTCAACAAGCAACTACCTTCGCGCTACGACTACACCTCGCAGTACGATGTATTGGTGTTTCGCCGTCTGGCGGCAGGCCACAAACAGTCGGGAAGCAGTGTGCCTGACCAGCCGCTCGAATCGATCTCCCCTCGTGGCGGGCCGCCCATTTTGCGGCGCATAGACACCAGTCCGGTAGGTTTCGTACTGTTTGAGAGAGTCCTGTTGACCGTACACCCGATTGACTGCCACGAACGCGATGCCTATGCCGCGAAACTGATGCAAACAGTCAGCAATGAATTGCGACTGGCAGGCTCGCGCTTGCCAGCCAGCCCGGCCGACCTGATGCTGCGGGTAGTAAACCAGATGGTCGACGGCTTCCTGGAACTGCGCCGAGAGCTCACCCGCCAGCTCGACCATTGGCAGACAGAGCTGCTCAACCCCAAGACCCGTTTCAACAATTGGGGGGCTTTAATGGACGCGCGCAGGTCGCTGCACCAACTTGATGAAATTTGCGAAGACCAACGTTCCAGCATTCAGGACTGGATTGAAGCGTTGAAAACCTGGCCTGAGGCACAAACCCTGGCCGAGCAGCGCGAACGGGAATTGCTGCAGGTGCGCAGTCGGGACGTACTGGAACACATTGAGCGTGTGGTGCACCATGTGCGCCGCCTGGAACAAAGTACTGAAACCGCAGTACAAATGCATTTCAGTGTGCAGGGCAGTCGTACCAACGACATCATGCGTACCCTCACGGTGCTGACAGCCATCTTCTTACCGCTGAATCTGGTGACCGGGTTTTTTGGGATGAACTTCGATGCCCTTCCCCTGATTCACAACCAGAGCGGCATTTGGTGGGCCCTGGGTTTTATGGTGCTGGTGGCTATGTCTCTGATCGTGCTGTTCTGGCGCAAGCGTTACCTGGCCCGCACCGGGCATTGATCAGGGCCCGCCCAAGGGCAAGTCAAACAGACGAGCACCGTTGCTCCATCCCACTGCCTTGGCAACTTCCGGCGGAAGGTCGCCCAGCCAGCTGCGATAACCCTGCATCAGAGAGTCGTAATACTGCCAGCGCTGGTTTACCCAGGTGTCGGAGCCAATCAGGAAGCGGCTGGGATACTTCAGCAAAAGGGCGCGCCACTCGGGGCAAAGCCGCTCGGCACCCTTGGCATCCGCACAAGTTAAACCGGGGCGATACGACAGCTCTCCCATCAGCGGTGGATATTTGGCCAGAAGCTGATCGACGCGGTCTGCAGGTGCGCCACCAATGCCGGTATGCGCCCAGATCAGGCGCATTTTCTGCCCACGGGATGCCGTGTGAGCCATGAGCAGATCAATAGCCACATCGTCCACATGCGCCAGCACGACCAGCCGCTTGTCTTCGGCGAAAGCCATCAGCTTTTTCGCCACGGGCCCGTTGGCGTTGGCGCTGTCATACAAATGGAATTCACCAATGCCCTTAAAAGGCCCATTGGCGGTGCCTTTGGTAAATTCCGACTGCACCATTTCAAAAATGCTTTCGTCCCTGAACCAGTTGTCGTAGTCGGCCCGGTTGCGATAGAGCCGGATGAAAGGCACCACAGTGACGCCCGCCTGACGCGTCTGGGGGCTGGACGCCAGCAGATGGGTGCCGTCATTGGGTCGCGAATTGGACACAATGGCGCGAACCCCGTTTCTCTGCATGCGGGCCAACACGTCCTCTACCGGATGCGGCCCGCTATGGCCGTTCCAGGCCTCCTGGTTGTAATGGAGGTGGGCGTCAAATAAAGGGCCTGCATAGTCCGCAGCACGACCGGCAGCGGGAAGAAACACCAACGCGATCGCTATCAAATGCGTAGCAGCTCGCGCACTACTGATGGGCGCCAGGGGCCCAAATCGTCCCAAGAAACCACTCAAAAACATGATCCAGCTCCTTCGAAGGGCGACAACAGACAGGATTACCGGCCCAGATGCTGCTCCAGGAAGGCATGGGTCCGCTTCAAAGCCTGTTCTGCGGCCACTGCATTAAAGGAGCCGCGGTGGTCGCAATTGAAGCCGTGTTGGGCATCGTAAATAACCACCTCCACCGCGGGTTGTGCCACCGCAAATTCCCGCACACCCTCGATGGGAATGGCATGGTCCTGCTCGCCAAAATGCGCCAACACCGGACACAGCGGGCTGCGCGCCACCTCTTGTGACGTGGTCATTCCGCCACCGTAGTACGGCACCGCTGCGCTGATACCGCTCAATTGGCAGGCCGCACGCCAGGTCAGCAGGCCTCCCCAGCAGTAGCCC
>CAJBMJ010000370.1 GCA_903954045.1 uncultured beta proteobacterium
AAACCCAGCGCCAACAATGCCCAAAGAAACACCGGCACAAACATCAGTACCAGCAGGTTATGCGGGAACAAGGCATAGAAACTACCGCTAACCGATGCGCCCCACAAGGTTCCGTTGCGCGCCAGTGCCAGCAACAAAAACAGGCTCAAACCTGCTGCCAAGGCCAGCGCCACTGTCAAACCGTTGCGGTGGTACAGACTACCGAGCGCGGGCGGCCAGGCGCAATCTGCATAGGTTTTCCCGCGCACCTGCGCCATAGCTTTGGGCACATTGACGGCGAATTCGTGCGGTGGCGCGTATTGGCAGGCATGCAAGCAGGCGCCGCAGTTGTGGCACAGGTTGGCCAGAAAGTGCACGTCGGCCTTGCCGAATTCCACCCTGCGGGTCATGGCCGGGAAAACGGCACAAAACCCTTCGCAGTAGCGGCAGGCATTGCAGATCTGCATTTGCCGTGTTACCTCTGCTTCTGCCGGGCTGGGTGCGCCTGCCAAGGCGCCTAACTGGGCGTTACCCAGAGCGACAGCCTCGCGGGTCAGCGCCTCAATCTGCTGCATGATTTGCTCCTGATTTCATAGCTACCTGTGCAGCCTGCACGCCCGCTATCCGCCCAAAAGCCGTTCCAATGGACATACCCACCCCGGCGGTATAGCCCTTGCCCAGCACATTGCCCGCCATCATCTCGCCCGCGACAAAAAGGTTGGCGCTGGGCGCTCCGCCAAACCGCACTGCCGCTGTTGCATCGGTTTTTAGCCCCAGGTAAGTGAAAGTTACCCCGGGCTTGAGTGCATAGCCATAAAAGGGCGCTGTGTCGATGGGCCGCGCCCAGTGGGTCTTGGCAGGCAACAGTCCTTCGGTACGGCAATCGTCGAGCGCAGTGTGGTCAAAGCTGCCCGGCTGACAGGCCGCGTTGTAGGCGCTCAGGGTTTCCATGAAGGTGCTCTCATCCAGGTTCAAACTTCGCGCCAGCTCGGGCAAGCTGGAAGCTTCCACTCCACGGAAAACCGGTGGCATAAAGCGTCCTACCGCCTTGGCATCAATGATGGAATAGGCGAGCTGCCCCGGTTGTTGCGCCACCAGGCGCCCCCAGATGGCATAGCGCTTGGGCCAGAAGTCTTCACCCTCATCGTAAAAACGCTGTGCTTCGCGGTTAACCACCACACCCAAGGAAACACAGTCGATTCGGGTGCATATGCCGCCGTCATACAAGGGTGCACGGGCATCAATGGCAACCATGTGCGCCTGGGTGGGGTCACCAATGGCATCGGCGCCCTGGACCAGCAAATGGCGCAGCAGTGTGCCCTGGTTGTAGCGCGTGCCACGCACCAGAAAGTTGTCTGCAGGCCACTCACCACGCTCGTTCTGTCCCCAAGCCTCGCGCAGCCAATCTCGGTTGGACTCAAAACCGCCACTGGCGAGCACGCAGGTGCGAGCGGCAATGCGTTCACCCTTGCAATACGCGGCGACAAACTGACCCTGCTGCATTTCAATGCGGTCCACCGGAGCCTCATACCGCACCTGTACGCCCAGCCGTTCCGCGCTGCGGTAATAGGCATTCATCAGGGCTTTGCCGCCGCCCATAAAGAAAGCATTGGTGCGTGCCGTGTGCAGCGCGCCCGACAGGGAAGGCTGGAAGTGCACGCCGTGGCGACGCATCCAGGGCCTGCAGGTTCCGGACTCACGAATCACCAGGCGCGCCAGGGCCTCGTCGGTTTGGCCACCGGTGACTTTGAGCAAGTCCTGCCAGAACTCTTCTTCCGAATAGGCCTCTACCAGCACATCCTGGGGGGCGTCATGCATGCAGCGCAAATTGCGGGTGTGGGCCGAGTTGCCCCCTCGCCATTCGCGAGGCGCAGCTTCGAGCACCAGCACGCTAGCCCCAGCCTCGCGCGCCATCAGTGCCGCGCACAGAGCCGCATTGCCTCCACCAATGACCAATACGTCCCACATAGGATTTTTAGATATGAAAAGTGCGCCTAGCGCTTATGAATACTGCGCAAGCAGCTATTTATTCAGTAGCAAAATTAGTCAGGTTTGATGCTCGCCCGCTTGACGATGTCGCTCCAGATGGCCTGCTCTCCTTTGATAAAGGCAGCGAACTCAGCAGACGAACCGCCACCACCCACCGCGCTGTCGGTTGCAAAGCGCTCTGTAACGGCGCTGGAGCGCAGGGCTTTGTAAGACTCCTCCTGCAGCTTCTTCACAATGTCGGCAGGTGTACCTGCGGGCGCCAGAATGCCGTACCACTGCGATGTCTCAAAGTTCTTGAAGCCCAGTTCGGCCACGGTCGGCACATCGGGCAGGGCCGCTATCCGTTGCTGCGTACCGACGGCTATCGCGCGCAACTTGCCTGCACGGATATGGGCTCCCAAAGCGGGCAGGCCTGCCGAGGAGGCCTGTGTGCGCCCGGAAAGCAAATCCGTAAGCTGCGGACCGGTGCCGCGATACGGAATGTGGGTCAGGAACATGCCCGTCACCAGCTTGAGGTACTCCATGGCCAGGTGCCCCGCACTGGCGTTACCGGCAGAGCCGTAATTGAGTTTTCCCGGATTTTGCTTGGCATACGCCACAAACTCCTGAAAGTTTTTGGCTGGCACATCCGGGTGAATGACGAACACGTTGGGCACCTTGGCCAACAAAGTGACGGGCACAAAGTCGCGGTTCACATCGTAGGGCTGGTTGCTCAACATATAAGGATTGACAGCCAGCGTTCCTACGTGTCCCAGGATGATGGTGTGACCGTCCGCTGGGGATTTGGCCGTTTCCTGCATGGCGATCACACCCGCGCCGCCGGGTTTGTTTTCAACAAAAACGTTCTGGCCCAGTTGTTTGGTCAGCTCGGCAGCCACCGAGCGCGCCACGATTTCGGAGGTACCCCCCGGTGCAAAAGGCACCAGAAATCGAACGGGTTTGGAAGGCCAGGCAGTTTGCGTGTAGCCTGCCATAGGCAGCAACGCAGCCCCGGTCAATGCCAGTGCTTGGCGGCGGTTGATATTCGTCATGAAGGTCTCCTGTGGTTTTTGTACTTGGAATCTAACGCTATTAGAACTGGTAGCGCCGCAGCCCGCCATCCACCGGAATGACAGCGCCGGTGATGTAGCTCGCGCGCGGCGAGGCCAAAAAGGTAACCAGGTTGGCCATGTCTTCTGGTTCCCCATAACGACCCACGGGAATTTCGTTCTCGCACTGCCACTGACGGTACTCCGGGGTGTAGTTGCGGAAAATCTGCTCGGAGTGAATGCGCCCGGGTGGCACGCAGTTCACGGTAATGCCGTGCTGGCCCACCATTCTGGAGAGGCCTTTGGCCCAGCTGTGGATACCCGCCTTGGCGCAGAACGCCCCATTGGTGTGTTCGGGCTCGCTTTTTCCTGTGATGTTGATAATGCGCCCCCACTTGCGCGCAATCATCTGGTCTACCAGCGCATCGGCCACTTGGCGCGGACGGTGGAAGTTCAGGGAAATGGCCTCCTGCCAGCGCTCCTCGTCCACATGCAACTCTTTAAAGCTGCGCGACCCCCCCGCGTTGTTGACCAGAATATCCACATGCCCCAGACCCGCAATGGCAGCGGCAGCCAGATTCTTGGCCGCGTCGTCCGGGTACAGGTCCGACTCAATCACCACCGGGCGCTTACCGCCGGCAGCCACAATTTCATTGGCCACTTCCTCCAGCAGGGCCACTCGCCGCGCAGAAATCGCCAGTTGCACGCCTTCAGCCGCCAGCGCCAGC
>CAJBMJ010000371.1 GCA_903954045.1 uncultured beta proteobacterium
CAGCTGCCGCGGTCAGGACGATGGGCCTGAGCCGACGCACTGCAGATTCAACGATCGCGTCCCAGGTCGGAACACCGGCTGCCCGGTCTTGTTCAATCTGGTCAATCAGAATGACCGAGTTGCGCTGGATCATGCCCATCAGTGCAATAACACCCAGCAAGGCCACAAAACCGAAAGGGCGGCCCGATAGCAGCAACGCCGCCGCCACACCTGCAATGCCCAGCGGCCCGGTCAAAAACACCAGCAAGGCGCGACTGAAGCTGTGCAGTTGCAGCATCAGCAAGGTAAAGGTCACAAACAACATGATGGGAATACCCGCTGCAATCGAAGCAGAGCCTTTGCTGCTTTCCTCGACGGCACCAGCCACCTCAATACGGTAGGCGGACAATCCTTTGGCTTTCCAACTGGCCTCAAGTGCCCGCATTTTTGGCAGCAGCTCAGCGGTGACGGTTGCGCCCTGCAAACCTTCCACAATGTCACTCTGCACCGTAATGGAATAGTCACGACCATCGCGCCACATCACACCTGGCTCCCAGGCAAAGGTTGGCTTTGCAATTTGCGTGAGCGGAATCGATTTCCCGCTGGCAGTGGGCAGATAGGCGTTACCAATGTCTGTTATCGCATTGCGTTCTTCCAGGGGTTGGCGCAGCACGATATCAATCAGCTTGTCTCCTTCGCGGTACTGCCCCACCGGAGTGCCCGACAAAATGGTTTTCGAGGCCTGCGCAATGGACTGGCTGGTAACACCCAAAGCCCTTGCCTTGGTCTGATCAACCTCCAGTCGCATGACTTTGACCGACTCGTTCCAGTTGTCGTTCACACCGCGGGTATTGGGGCTTTCGCGCAGCAGCGCCTTGACCTCGTCAGCCCGTTCGCGCAGCACAAGTGGCTCGCCACCAACGACGCGGAACTGCACTGGATAAGGCACTGGCGGTCCATTGGGAAGAATCTTCACGCGCGCCCGAACCTCTGGAAACTCATGCGCCATCAACGCAGGCAGCTTGATACGAATAGGCTCGCGTAACTTCAGATCCTTGGGCAAGATGATGAATTGCGACACATTGCTCTGCTGAAAAATGTTATCCAGTGGCAAGTAAAAACGTGGCACCCCAGAGCCCACCCAGGTGGTCACCGTCTCAATATCCGGGTCCTGCATCAACAAGGCTTCTATACGCTTGGTGGTTGCTTCATTGGCTGCAAACGAAGTGCCCTCGGGGTACCAGACATCCAGCAGCACCTCCGCCCTGGCCGAATCCGGGAAAAACTGCTGCTGTACCTTGCCCATGCCCACGATGCCAAGAGCAAAGGTCAGCAGCATCACCCCTATGGTGATCCAGCGGTGCTCCACACACCAGTTCACCGTTTTGCGAAAGACACTGTAGAAAGGCGTATCAAACAATTCGTGCGGCTGATCCGCCGCATGTGGCCTGACCTTGAGCAACACTGTTCCCAGGTAGGGCACGAAAAATACCGACACGATCCAGCTCAGAACCAGTGCCAGCACGGTCACGCCAAAAATAGCAAAGGTGTATTCGCCGGTAGACGAGCGCGCAATTCCAATGGGCAAGAAGCCCACGGCAGTGATCAGGGTGCCCGTCAACATGGGCATGGCGGTAATTTCATAGGCGAAAGTGGCAGCACGAACCTTGTCGTAGCCCTCTTCCATCTTGCGCACCATCATCTCCACCGCAATGATGGCGTCATCCACCAACAAGCCCAGCGCAATGATGAGCGAACCCAGAGAGATTTTGTGCAGCCCAATACCCCAGTACTGCATGCCCAAAAAGGTGACGGCCAAAACCAAAGGTATGGTGATACCCACCACCAGACCAGGCCGCAGGTCCACGTAATAGCGCCGGAACCAGGGCCGTGGGCCCAAATGCTTGTGCAGACCCAAACTGACAAAGCTCACGGCCAGCACGATCACAATAGCTTCAATCAGAACAGCTACAAATTCGTTCACTGACCTGGACACCGCAGTTGGCTGGTCCTGAACGTCCACCAGCTGAATGCCAGCAGGCAATCCGGCATTGATCGTCTGGGTAGCCACCTTCAGCGCCTTGCCCATGGCGATGATGTCTCCACCCTTGGCCATGGAAACACCCAGCGCTATGACTTGTTTGCCCTGAAAGCGCACCTTGATCTGAGCCGGATCCACATACCCGCGCTTGATATCGGCAATATCGCCAAGCCGCAGCTGGTTGCCCGAGCTACCCCGAATCGGCATGGCACTCAAATCCTCCACCGCCTCGAACTGGCCTGCGACACGCACTTGCAGCACATCCAGCGGCGTTTGCATCGTGCCCGCACCCTCAACGGCGTTTTGCTGCGCCAATTGCGCCAGGACTTGGTTCATATCCAGACCCAGCTGCGACAAGCGTCTCTGTGAGATCTCAATGTAGAGTTTCTCGTCCTGCACGCCAAAAAGCTCGACCTTGTTGACGTCTGCAACTTTCAGCAGCTTTTGCCGGGTCTCGTCGGCAAAGGTTTTGACTTCGGCATCTGAAAAACCATCGGCCTGCAGCGCGTAAATCACGCCATAGACGTCGCCGAATTCATCGTTGTAGAACGGCCCCTGAACCCCCGCTGGCAATGTGGCGCGCATGTCGCCCACTTTTTTGCGTACCGTGTACCAGGTGTTGGCCACATCGGTACCGCGGGTGGAATCCTTCACCTGAAACAGG
>CAJBMJ010000372.1 GCA_903954045.1 uncultured beta proteobacterium
CTGGCCATTCATGCACAACTAATCTGAGAGCACACCATGGCCAATCTGCAAACGTCATTCGCCGGAATCAAAAGCCCCAACCCTTTCTGGCTGGCGTCCGCTCCACCCACCGACAAGGCCTACAACGTCAACCGCGCGTTTGAGGCGGGCTGGGGTGGCGTGGTCTGGAAAACCTTGGGTGAGGCAGGCCCACCGGTTGTGAACGTGAACGGCCCGCGTTACGGTGCGCTGCTCTCCAACGACCGGCGCCTTTTGGGCTTTAACAACATTGAGCTAATCACCGACCGCGACCTCGAACTCAACCTGCAAGAGATCTCCGAGGTCAAACGCAACTGGTCGGACCGCGCCATGGTGGTGTCCCTCATGGTTCCCTGCCAGGAAGAGAGCTGGAAAGCGATCCTCCCCCGCGTGGAAGACACCGGAGCCGACGCCATTGAACTCAACTTCGGCTGCCCCCATGGCATGAGCGAGCGCGGCATGGGCGCGGCGGTGGGCCAGGTGCCTGAGTACATTGAGATGGTGACCGCCTGGTGCAAGCAGTACAGCAAACTGCCCGTCATCGTGAAGCTCACGCCCAACATCACCGACATCCGCAAGCCCGCGCAAGCCGCCAAAAAGGGCGGGGCCGATGCGGTGAGCCTGATCAACACCATCAACTCCATCATGGGCGTGGATCCTTACACCCTGACCATGTCACCTTCTACTGGCGGCAAAGGCAGCCACGGGGGCTACTGCGGCCCAGCGGTCAAACCGATTGCGCTGAACATGGTGGCCGAGATCGCCCGCGATCCGGCTACGGCAGGACTGCCGATTTCAGGCATTGGCGGCATCGGCACCTGGCGCGATACGCTGGACTTCATTGCGCTTGGCGCAGGCAATGTGCAGGTCTGCACTGCCGCCATGGTCTACGGCTTCAAGATCGTGCAGGAAATGGAAAGCGGCCTGTCTGACTACATGGACGAAATGGGATTCAAGAGCGTGTCGGAGATCGTCGGCAAGGCAGTGCCTACCGTAAGCGACTGGCGCTACCTGAACCTGAACCACATCAGCAAGGCGCTGATCAACCAGGATTCCTGCATCCAGTGCGGACGCTGCCACATTGCCTGCGAAGACACGTCCCACCAGGCGATTACTTTTGAGAAAGACGGCAAGCGCCATTTCGAGGTGAAAGAAGACGAATGCGTCGGCTGCAACCTGTGCGTGACCGTTTGCCCGGTGCCCGAATGCATCAGCTTGCGCGACCTGAAGCCCGGTGAAACCGACCTGCGCACCGGAAAGACCGTCAGCGCCACCCATGCCGACTGGACCACCCACCCCAATAACCCCATGCGCAGCGCATGACAGGCTTGATGGCAAGCGAATTAGGCATCAAAATGGTCTCCAGCGCCCGATAACATTGCACAAACAGCTACACATTTAGGAGCAAACAATGAGCACCCTCTTCATCCGTGGCGGCACCGTAGTGAACGCCGACCGCGCCTTCAAGGCCGATGTGATCACCCAGGACGGCAAGATTGTGGCCGTGGGCGAAAACCTGACCGCTCCGCCCGGTGCCACCACAGTGGACGCAGGCGGCCAGTACGTCATGCCCGGAGGCATCGACCCGCACACCCACATGCAGCTGCCCTTCATGGGTACCACCACCATGGACGACTTCTTCACCGGCACCGCTGCGGGTCTGGCCGGTGGAAACACCACCATCATCGACTTTGTCATCCCCAACCCGCAGCAACCCATCATGGAGGCCTACCAGACCTGGCGCGGATGGGCGGAAAAATCGAGTAGCGACTACAGCTTCCATGTAGCCATCACCTGGTGGGACGAAACCGTCAAGCGGGATATGGGCACACTGGTGCAGCAGGAAGGCGTCAACAGCTTCAAGCACTTTATGGCCTACAAAAACGCCATCATGTGCGACGACGAAACCCTGGTGAACAGCTTCAAGCGCTGCCTGGAGCTTGGCGCGATGCCCACCGTGCATGCCGAGAACGGTGAACTGGTGTTCCTGCTGCAAAAAGAGATTGTCGAAAAAGGCATCACCGGGCCCGAAGGTCACCCCCTGTCGCGCCCCTCTGGCGTGGAAGGCGAAGCCGCCAACCGGGCCATTGCGATAGCGGATGTGCTCAACGTGCCGATCTACGTGGTGCATGTGAGCTGCATTGAAGCCGCCGAGGCCATTGCCCGCGCCCGCGCACGCGGCCAGCGCGTCTACGGCGAAGTGCTGGCAGGCCACCTGGTGGTGGACGACAGCGTCTACCGCCACCCGGACTTTGCCACCGCCGCCGCCCACGTGATGAGCCCACCCTTCCGCCCCAAAGGCAACCAGGAATTTCTGTGGCGCGGCCTGCAAGCGGGCAGCTTGCACACCACCGCCACCGACCACTGCACCTTCTGCGCGGCGCAAAAGGCGGCAGGCAAAGACGACTTCTCCAAGATCCCCAACGGCACCGGTGGCGTGGAAGAGCGCCTGGCCGTCATCTGGGACGAAGGCGTCAACACGGGTCGCCTCACACCCTCTGAGTTCGTCGCCATCACCTCAGCCAACACGGCCAAGCTGTTTAACCTGTATCCACAAAAAGGCAGTGTGTCGGTGGGAGCCGACGCCGACCTGGTGGTGTGGGACCCTGCAGGCACAAAAACCCTGTCTGCCAAGACGCAGCACAGCAAGGGCGACTTCAACATCTTTGAAGGCCGCACCGTGAAGGGTATTCCAAGCCACACAGTGAGCCAGGGCGAGCTGGTGTTTGTGCAGGGTGATTTGCGGGCAGTCAACGGCAAAGGTCGTTACATCAAGCGCCCTGCCTTTAGCTCAAACTTTACGGCTGCCAAATTGCGGGCCGAGGCTTTGGCACCAACTGCGGTGAAACGGTAAGTTTGTATGTGTTCGCATATGGGTTTGTGCCTGCCGGTTTGGGCAGCCTCAGGGGCCTCATCAGTCCCTGCGGGCCAGCAAATCGGCCCCTGAGACTACCCAAACCGGCGAGAAGTAACGTTACTGGTCACCATGACTTTGAATTTTCGATTCACTTCACGCATGCGCATATCCGATTGGGGCGGGCATTGGTGGGGGCCGATTTGCTGGCCCGCAGGGACTGATGAGGCCCACGCCAATGCCCGCCCCAATCGCAGCAACCAACGATGACTCAATGTGTACCCGGAGCAAACATGACAAACACAACCAACATTGACAACTTCCGCATCAACGGCGACCGCCTCTGGGACTCCCTGATGGAGCTGGCCAAGATCGGCGCCACTGCCAAAGGCGGAGTCTGCCGCCTGACCCTGACAGACCTCGACAAGCAGGGCCGCGACCTGGTGCTGGGCTGGGCCCGGGAAGCGGGCATGGAGATCACCATCGACAAGATCGGCAACGGCTTCATGCGCCGCAAGGGGCGCAACAACGCACTTCCTCCCATCATGACCGGCAGCCACATCGACACTCAGCCCACTGGCGGCAAGTTCGACGGCAACTACGGCGTGCTGGCAGGCATCGAAGTGGTGCGCACACTGAACGATCTGGGCATTGAAACCGAAGCGCCTATTGAAGTAGCGTTCTGGACCAACGAAGAAGGTTCACGCTTTGTGCCGGTGATGATGGGCTCGGGCGTGTTTGCCAAGGCCTTCACATTGGAGACCGCTTACGCTGCCAAAGACACGGAAGGCAAATCCGTAGGCGATGAGCTCCAGCGCATTGGCTATGTGGGCGAGCAGGAACCGGGTGACCACCCGATTGGCGCGTATTTTGAGACGCACATTGAGCAAGGCCCGGTGCTGGAAGACGCGGGTGTCACCATCGGCGTAGTGCAGGGCGTGCTGGGCATCCGCTGGTTTGACTGCACCGTCACCGGCATGGAGGCCCATGCGGGGCCCACGCCCATGGCGCTGCGCAAGGATGCCATGCAGGTGGCTGCCCGCATCATGCAGGAGGTGGTGGCCTGCGCCATGCGCCACCAGCCACATGGGCGTGGCACGGTCGGCATGGTGCATGTGTTCCCCAATAGCCGCAACGTGATTCCCGGGCGCGTGAAGTTCAGCATCGACCTGCGCAACGGAACCGACGCGCAAGTCGACCAGATGGCAGATGAGGTGAAGGCCTTTGCCGCCAAGGTGGCCTCGGAATCTGGTCTGGACGTGAAAATCGAGCTGGTGTCGAGCTACCCGGCCCAGGCCTTCCATGAGGATTGCAAGGGCGCGGTGGCCCGCGCCGCGCAAAAGCTGGGCTATTCCAATATGCCCGCCGTCTCCGGCGCCGGGCACGACGCGGTGTACATGGCCAAGCTGGCACCGAGCGGCATGATCTTTATTCCCTGCAAGGATGGCATCAGCCACAACGAGATCGAGAGCGCCGAGAAAGAGCACATCACGGCCGGATGCAACGTGCTGCTGCACGCCATGCTGGAGCGCGCTGGCACGTAAGCTGCATGCCTGCAATTGATTTGCTTTGTTACCCTGTAGCCCCCGATTTGACTACGCGAGGCACTACAGTTTTTATAGTGGTCTGAATTGGAGAACTGATGCAAAAGAACCGTTATACGCGCCGCTCATCCATTGCCATGGCAGCTGCTTTGGTGGGTGCTGGCTTGCTCGCCCCCGGACTGGCCATGGCCCAAGCCAAGCTCAAGGTTGCAGGAATTTACACGGTTCCGTTTGAGCAGCAATGGGCGGGCCGCTTGCACCAGGCGCTGAAGGCGGCAGAGGCGCGTGGCGAGATTGAGTACAAGGCCAGCGAGAACGTCAGCAACGCGGACTACGAGCGTGTCATGCGCGAATACGCCACCGCAGGCAATGCACTGATCGTGGGCGAA
>CAJBMJ010000373.1 GCA_903954045.1 uncultured beta proteobacterium
ATGCGGGTGTTGAACCACGCAGCCAGCATATAAACAAAAATCAGCACACTGATAGCAGCCTCCGGTGCCGAGTCGATGCTGGTGGTCAACACCGGAAAGTCGAAGGACAGCAACTGCGCTGAAATATGGGGCCCGACCAGCTGGCCGCCGATCAGCACACCCAAAATAATGGACGCAATCGTTAAACCCTCAATCCAGCCATTGGCCTTAACCAGCTGTGACGCAGGAAGCAGTTCCGTCAGGATGCCGTATTTGGCGGGCGAGTAAGCCGCAGCACCCAAACCCACAATCGCGTAAGCCATGAGCGGATGGGTGCCAAACAACATCAGCAAACACCCCACCACCTTGATGGAGTTGCTGATCAGCATGACCTTGCCCTTGGGCAGGGCATCGGCAAAAGCCCCGACAAATGGGGCCAGCACCACATAGAAAAGCGCAAACATGGGCACGAGGGCGGCCTGCTGCCACTCGGGAGCGCCCCCGCCTCGTAATAACTGCACTGCCGCCACAAACAGTGCGTTGTCGGCCAGCGAGCTGAAAAACTGCGCTGACATGATGGTGTAAAAACCGCGTTTCATGTATCGGTATGGCGCGCACCAAATTTGCTGGCGCGTAGGTTTATGTGTGGTGTCTCCAAACTGGCTGAGGTTATAGCATGTGCGGCGGTGTCAAAATCCGGGCTTAGCACTTTGGGGTTTTATGCCGCGTCCGATCCTCGCCACCATCCATACCGATTCGCTGATCCATAACCTGGGTGTTGCCAGGCGCGCTGCCCCAGAGTCCCGGGTTTGGGCTGTGGTCAAAGCCAATGCGTACGGGCATGGCATTGAGCGTGTGTTTGAGGGCTTGCGGGGCGCAGACGGCTTTGCCCTGCTAGATCTTTCCGAGGCGCAGCGCGTGCGCGATCTGGGCTGGCGTGGCCCCGTGCTGTTGCTCGAAGGCGTGTTCGAGCCTCGCGATCTGGAGCTGTGTTCCCGTCTGGACCTGTGGCACACCGTGCACTGCGACGCCCAGATTGACATGCTGGCGGCTCACAAAACCCACGCACCGCACCGTGTTTTTTTGAAGATGAACTCCGGCATGAACCGCCTGGGCTTTGCACCAGATGAATACCGATCTGCCTGGACACGTCTCAACGCTCTGCCGCAGGTAGACGAGATCTCGCTCATGACGCATTTCAGCGATGCCGATGGTGCCAAAGGCATCGCCCAGCAAATGGCTACTTTCCATGCGGTGACCAGCGATTTGCCTGGGGAGCGCACCCTGAGCAACAGCGCGGCCACCCTTCGCCACTTGGATGCGGTGCAGGCGTCGGACTGGGTGCGTGCTGGCATAGCCCTCTACGGCAGCGCCCCAGACTTTCCCGAGCATTCCATCGCCCAATGGGGTTTGCAGCCCACCATGACGCTTGCTGCAAAAATAATAGCTACTCAAGCAGTAAGCACGGGCGCTAGCGTGGGTTATAGCTCTTCTTTTGTGGCCGAAAGACCGATGCGCATTGGCGTGGTGGCCTGTGGCTATGCCGATGGTTACCCGCGTATTTGTCCCACCGGTACGCCCGTACTTGTCGATGGCGTACGGTGCCAGACGGTGGGCCGGGTCAGCATGGACATGCTGGCCGTCGACCTGGAGCCGGTTCCCCAGGCGGGCTTTGGCAGCGTAGTCACCTTGTGGGGGCGGGCGGCCAACGGCGCGGTGCTGCCCATTGATGAGGTAGCTATTCAGGCCAAAACCGTGGGGTACGAATTAATGTGTGCGTTGGCGGCCCGCGTTCCTGTGGAGGTGTCTTTGTGAAGTACGTTCCTATTCCCATTGCCATGCTGCAAGTGGGCCAACCCCTGCCGGTGGATGTGGTCAGCG
>CAJBMJ010000374.1 GCA_903954045.1 uncultured beta proteobacterium
GCGCGCAACGGCCGGCCTGTCTTTTTTTGATTTTCTGAATTCGCTGCACCAATTGCTGGGCGAATTGATGTACGCCAAAAACTGCTACGTTTGCCTTTACAACGCCGAAAAAAGTACGCTGGATTTTCCCTACTACGTCGATGAGCGCGACGGCGACGAAATGCAGTCGGATAACGTGCCCTGCAAGCGTGGTCTGACTGAATTTGTACTGACAACCCAAAGTCCGCAACTCATCGATGCGGCGCGGTTGCGGCAACTGCAGGCCAGCGGCGACATCACCGAGGCCAGTGGAGATTTGACTTTCTCCACCTGGCTGGGTGTGCCCATGTTCATGGGCGGGCAGATCGCGGGTGCCCTGGTGGTCCAGAGTTATGAGGCGGGCATTCAGTACACCGCTAAAGATGCAGAAGTGCTGTCCTTTGTTGCCAACCACTTCAGCACCGCCATCGAGCGCTATCGCACCATTGAAGCCCTGAAACAGTCCGAGGAACGCTACCGCACCGTGATCGAAAACGTGGGAGTGGGTGTCGTCGTGGTGCAAGGCGGTCGCATGGTATTTGCCAATCCCAGCATGGTGCGCATTGTGGGACGCCCCATGGAGTTTTTGCTCTCCACTCCGTTCACAGCCTCCATCCACCCGGACGATGTTGAAGGCGTAAGTGTTCGCCACCAGAAAAGGCTGCGTGGCGAGCCCGTGGAACAGTATTACGGTTTTCGTGTCATCACCGAAAAAGGGGAAATTCGGCACCTGGAACTCTCGGCCGTCACCATTGAGTGGAACCGCAAAGCGGCGACATTGCTGTTCGTGGTCGATGCCAGTGCGCGTCTGGAAGCCGAGCGAACCCAGCGCATTGCCTTGCAAAAACAAACCGAGCTCAATGAAATGAAATCGCGCTTCATTTCCATGGCGTCGCATGAGTTTCGCACCCCCCTGGCCACGATCCACGGTTCGGTCGAATTGCTGATGCACTACGACAACCGGATGCCTGCTGACAAGAAACGCCAGACCCTGGAAAAAATTGACTCTGCTGTGGAGCGCATGACCCATATGCTGGAAAACGTGCTGGTCATTGGCCGCACCGATGCAGGCCAACTGCAGTTCCGCCCCAAACCGCTGGCACTCACTCCCCTGTGCCTGACACTGGTTGACGAACTGCGCAGTGCGTCCACCCGTCAGTTTGACCAAATCAAGCTCCAGCTGGACTTGCCGCCTGTATCACAGAAATACCTGCTCGATGAAACGCTGGTACGCAATATTGTGGGCAACCTGCTTTCCAACGCGGTGAAGTATTCCTATGCCGGTGGCAAGGTGTCGATGCAGGTGCGTTGGGGTGATGGCGAGCTGCACCTGACCGTCAGTGATCAGGGTATCGGCATACCCCAGGAAGACCAACCGCTGCTGTTCAAGAGTTTTCACCGTGCAAGCAATGTAGGCGCAGTGGCCGGAACCGGTCTGGGCCTGTCCATTGTGAAGCAGGCAGTGGATGCGCATGCTGGGCGCATCGAGATCGACAGCCAGGTGGGCCAGGGCAC
>CAJBMJ010000375.1 GCA_903954045.1 uncultured beta proteobacterium
CCTTTGTACTGGGCTGCCAGCTGCGTAATGGTTTGCAGCCGCTGGTCGTTGCTGGGGTGCGAAGCCAGCCAGTCACTGCCTGACGGAACTGGCCGCCCTTCGGCTTTGGCCAGATCAGCCGCAAAGCGTTCCTGGTTTTTCAGTACATTGATCACATCAATCATGTTGCGGGGGTCGTAGATGCTGCGCGCCAGGTATTCGGCACCCAGCCCATCGGCCTGCAGTTCCTGCTCCCGGCCGTAAGAGGCGATCAGCCCCGCCGCCACGGTCTGCGATAGATCGCCGGCCATTCGCCCGGCACCCGAGACACCCTGGCTCTCCAGCACAACGCCCAGCACGCTGGCGGCCAATACCCCCAATCCGGCGTTTTGCTGCCTGGTGGCACGCTGTGCACCGTGTCGCGCAGTGACGTGTCCTATTTCATGGCCAATGACGCCCGCGAGGTCTGCCTCGCTTTCCATGTAGGCCATGATGCCGCGCGTCACATAGACATAACCACCGGGCAAAGCGAAAGCATTGATCTCAGGGCTGTCGAGCACCGTAAAGTGCCACTGCAATTGACTCCGATGACTCTTGGCAGCCAATTTTTGGCCCAGGGCGTTGACATAGCTCTGCACCGCAGCGTTGTTATAGGCCCCATACTCCTTGAGCACTTCCTCGTGGCCTTTGGCGCCCTCTGCCACTTCTTCCTGCTCGTTCATGACAGACCGTTCGCTCTGCCCGGTAACGGGGTTGACGATGGCACTGCCACAACCGGACAGCAGGGCAGCCGACAGAAGCAGTGAGCCCAAAGAGATTCGCATAGACACTCCAGTAGAACCTGGTAAACCCAAGTGGACCGCATTCTAGAGAACCTTCCCGCCGATAATCGGGGATGACTTCCAGCTTCTCCTCTCTTCCCCTGTCGCCGGCCACTTTGGCCAACCTCCAGCAACTCGGCTACGAGGCGATGACACCTATCCAGGCAGCCAGTTTGCCAGTGGCCCTGGCGGGCAAGGACCTGATTGCCCAGGCCAAGACCGGCAGTGGAAAAACCGCGGCCTTTGCGCTGGCTCTGCTAGCCAAACTTAACCCCCGCTGGTTTGCTGTTCAGGCACTGGTGTTGTGTCCCACCCGCGAACTCGCAGACCAGGTGACGGTCGAGATTCGTAGGCTCGCAAGGGCTGCAGACAACATCAAGGTAGTTACCTTGTGTGGCGGCATTGCCTTGCGCGGTCAGCGTGCCTCGCTGGAACATGGTGCCCACATCGTGGTGGGAACGCCGGGGCGCATCATGGACCATCTGGAGCGTGGCTACCTCACCCTGGAGGGGCTCAACACCCTGGTGCTGGACGAGGCGGACCGCATGCTGGACATGGGCTTTTTTGACGACATTGCCACTGTGGTGAAGCAGGCCCCCAAGGAGCGACAAACCCTGTTGTTTTCGGCCACTTACCCAGAAGGAATTGAAAAGCTCGCCCGCCAGTTCATGCGGGAACCGCAGCAAATCAAGATTGATGCGCCAGCAGCGGAAAGCACCATCGAGCAGCGCTTTTACGAGGTCAACCGCACCAACCGGCTGGAAACCGTCGGCCTGTTGCTCAACCACTTCCGCCCGGTGAGCACCCTGGCCTTTTGCAACACCAAGCAACAGTGCAAGGACTTGGTCACGCTGCTGCAAGCGCAGGGCTTCAGCGCGCTGGCCCTCTACGGTGAACTGGAGCAGCGTGAGCGCGATCAGGTGCTGGCCCAGTTTGCCAACCGCAGTTGTTCGGTGCTGGTGGCGACCGACGTGGCTTCGCGCGGTCTGGACATCACCCAACTGGAGGCCGTAATCAACGTGGACATCACGCCCGACCCGGAGGTACACGTGCACCGCATTGGACGCACTGGGCGCGCCGGGGCCTCGGGCCTGGCACTGAGCCTGGCCAGCATGAACGAGATGGGGGCTGTTGGGAAGATTGAGCAGTACCAGAATGCACCTTCGGTATGGTTCAAGCGAGAAGATTTGCCACCCACTGGCAGCGGTCGCCTGCTGCCGCCCATGGTGAGCTTGCAACTGCTGGGCGGGCGCAAGGAGAAAATTCGCCCTGGCGACGTTTTGGGTGCCCTCACCAGTACAGAAGGTGGAGAGGCCTATACACGTGAACAAATTGGCAAGATTCAGGTCACTGAGTTTTGCACTTTTGTGGCGGTCGACAGGAGCATTGCACAAGCGGCATGCGCCAAGCTCAACGCGGGAAAAGTGAAAGGAAAAAGCGTGAAGGTGCGCGTGATGTAAATAAATTGCCTGTAGGGCAAATTCCTACACGCATTACATCCGTTTGCCGACTCCAGTTTCAAGCACCCGGCGATAAAGTTCTCTCAAGCGCTAAACCTTTTGGCGCACTGATCAACTGGAGAA
>CAJBMJ010000376.1 GCA_903954045.1 uncultured beta proteobacterium
GGCCCGGACGCACTGTTTTTAGCGGGGACCGTGGCAGCCAGTCTGGTGACCTGGTTCACCTTTCTGCCCTCCTTTCTGTTCATCCTGGCGGGTGGTCCATTGGTAGAAAGTACCCACGGCGATCTCAAGTTCACTGCGCCCTTGACTGCCATCACCGCAGCGGTGGTGGGGGTGATTCTGAATTTGGCTCTGTTCTTTGGTTACCACGTCCTATGGCCCGAAGGGCTTGGCGGAAGTTTTGATGGGGTGTCCGCGCTCATCGCACTTGGAGCTGCGCTTGCCCTGTTTCGCTTCAAGCGCAATGTGATCCATGTCATCGTCACCAGTGCGGTGGTGGGCTTGCTCGTGAAAATTTTATAAGCCATAAAGGAGAACACATGCGTGCTATTTCAGTCGCCGCCCTGTCCAGTTGCCTGATGGAGTCCAATCCGCCTGTGCTGATTGATGTGCGAAGACAAGGCGCGCGTAGCGCCTCTGGCATGACCATTGAAAGTGCCATCTGGCGCGATCCTGCCCAGTGGCTGGACTGGAAAGACGAGTTGGCAGCTTTGTCAGGACCGTTGGTGTTTTTTTGTGTGCACGGACACGAAATCAGCCAAGGCATGACCGCCGCGCTGAGCGCCATGGGCAAGGATGCAAAGTACTTGGAAGGTGGTTTCTCCGAATGGCAAAAGGTCGGCCTGCCAGTGGCCGCAATCGCGAGCGGCGGTAACTCAAACTAGGTAATTTGGGAGCGCCCGGCCCGGCTCCTCCACGCTAGCAGGGATAGACCGTACTGAGGGCATTCAGCATGGCCAATTGCACTGTCATGTCGGCTTCATACACGCCTTCATTGCGCTTGAGCTCGGTATCGAACAGGCCTTTGGCCATCTGAGGCTCTAGCCGCCTGCCGTTCAGGCAAATGTGCGGCTTGGTTCCATTGCGTATGGCTTGTGCCTGCGCTTCCATGGCACCTTCCATCACGCCAACCAGGTAATAGCTGACATAGTTTGCGCCCTCTTTGCCGGATTTTTCCAGCGCACGCAACTCGCGCAAGCTCATGGCTGACACGGATTGAACCGCCACAAGACACCACAGCAACAACGTGACTGCCGTAGATGGAGGGAGACGACGCAATATAGAGAGCATGCGCATTGGTCGGCCGGATGTCCGAATGCTTACGCCTGTTTACTTCAAACGCATTTCCGCTGCCCGTGCGTGGGCCTGCAATCCCTCCCCATGGGCCAGCACGGAAGCGATCTGACCCAGACTTTGGGCGCCTTGTTCGCTGACTTCAATCAAGCTGCTGCGCTTCTGGAAGTCGTACACCCCCAGCGGGCTGCTGAACCGCGCAGTTCCGCTGGTAGGCAGCACATGGTTGGGTCCGGCGCAGTAGTCGCCCAGACTCTCAGACGTATAGGCCCCAAGGAATATCGCACCGGCGTGTTTGAGCAAGGGTTCCCACCGGTGCGGATCGCGGCTGGACACTTCCAGGTGCTCAGGCGCAATGCGGTTGCTGATCTCGCAGGCCTCTTCCATGTTGCGGGTCTGGATCAAGGCGCCGCGCCCTGTCAGGCTTTTGGCGATGATCTCGGCGCGGGGCATTTCAGGTAGCAAACGGTCAATGGACGCCTGCACCTGCGCAATGTAAGCCGCGTCCGGGCACAGCAAGATGCTCTGCGCCAATTCGTCATGCTCGGCCTGACTGAACAGGTCCATGGCGACCCAGTCGGGTGGCGTGGTGCCGTCTGCCAAGACCAGAATTTCGCTGGGCCCTGCAATCATGTCGATGCCCACGGTGCCAAAAACACGGCGCTTGGCGGCAGCGACATAGGCGTTGCCGGGGCCGGTGATTTTGTGTACAGCCGGGATGGTTTGTGTGCCATAGGCCAGCGCTGCCACCGCTTGCGCACCACCGATGGTGAACGCGCGCGTCACCCCTGCCACATAAGCTGCGGCAAGCACCAGCGCGTTCTTTTCGCCCTTGGGGGTGGGCACCACCATGATGATTTCGCCCACGCCCGCCACATGGGCCGGAATGGCGTTCATCAGCACAGACGAGGGGTAGGCCGCCTTGCCGCCCGGCACATAGATGCCTACACGGTCCAGCGGCGTCACCTTCTGGCCCAGCAGCGTTCCATCTTCATCGCGGTAGGTCCAGCTTTCGCCACTCGCCTTTTTTTGTGCCTCGTGGTAACTGCGCACCCTGTGGGCGGCGGCCTGCAGCGCATCTCGCTGTTGTGCAGGAATACTGTCAAAAGCCGCTTTGAGCTCAACCTGCGTCAATTCCAGCGCCTGCATGTCTGGCGCATCCAGTCCATCAAAACGCGCGGTGTATTCCAGCACCGCCGAATCGCCCCGCTTTTGTACATCGGCCAGGATGTCTGCCACCCGGCTTTCAATCGCCGCATCGGTGTCCGCAGACCAATGCAATCGCGCTTTGAATTCAGCCTCAAAAGTACCGCTAGCGGTTGATAGACGTACAGGAGTAGCTACAAAA
>CAJBMJ010000377.1 GCA_903954045.1 uncultured beta proteobacterium
CCCCTGTCGATTGACGACTTCGGCACCGGCTACTCATCACTGGCTTACTTGCAGAAGCTGCCGGTGAGCGAGCTCAAGATTGACCGCAGCTTCATTGACGGGATTGATGCATCGCCGGGTACCCAGAAGCTGGTCAAGGCCATGATCGAAATGGGACACGGCCTGGACCTGTTCGTTACCGCAGAGGGTGTAGAGACCCAGGCCGAGCGCGACACCATCACCGCGTTGGGTTGCGATGTGATGCAGGGATACCTCGGCAGTCGACCCTTGCACGGGGCTGCACTTCAAGCATGGTTTGACGCTCTACCGCCCGTCCAGCAAGCGTAGCATGCTATCGTTAGTATAGCGTTTACCAGTTGACTTCACGCTCGGGTGTTGCGCTGATTTTGTGAATGGACAGGTCGGCGCCATCAAACTCCTCTTCCTGGCTGAGGCGCAGGCCGGTGGTTTTTTTGAGCAGGCCGTAGACCACAAATCCTGCGGCCAGTGCCCAGCCCACGCCCAGCGCGGTGCCCAGCACCTGCGACCAGAACGACACACCGCCCAGCCCTCCGAGTGCCTTGCTGCCAAAAATACCGGCAGCCAGCCCGCCCCACGTGCCACACAGCCCATGCAGGGGCCACACGCCCAGCACGTCGTCAATCTTCCATTTGTTTTGCGTCAAGGTGAACATCTGCACAAAAATGGCGCCGGCCACCAGGCCCACCACCAGGGCGCCCAGCGGGTGCATCAGGTCGGAACCGGCGCACACAGCCACCAGGCCCGCCAACGGGCCGTTGTGCACAAAGCCAGGGTCATTCTTGCCCATTACCAACGCAGCCAGGGTGCCGCCCACCATGGCCATCAGGGAATTCACTGCCACCAGACCCGAGATTTTGTCCAGGGTTTGCGCACTCATCACATTAAAGCCAAACCAGCCCACGGTGAGCACCCAGGCGCCCAGGGCCAGAAAGGGAATGCTCGACGGCGGATGCGCAGATATGGCGCCGTCCTTGCGGTAGCGGTTGCTGCGTGCGCCCAGCAGCAGCACGGCACCCAGCGCCAGCCACCCACCCACCGCATGCACCACCACACTGCCGGCAAAGTCATGAAACTCTTCGCCGGTGACCGACTTGAGCCACGCCTGAAAGCCAAAGTGCTGGTTCCAGGCGATGCCCTCAAAGAATGGATAGACAAAGCCCACGATGACCGCGGTAGCAATCAGTTGCGGCCAGAACTTGGCGCGTTCGGCGATGCCGCCGGAGACGATGGCGGGAATCGCAGCCGCAAAAGTCAGCAGGAAAAAGAACTTGACCAGCTCGTAGCCGTTCTTTGCGGCCAGCTGCTCGGCGCCGACAAAGAACGTGGTGCCATAGGCGACCGCGTAGCCAACCGCGAAATACACCACCGTGGAGACCGAAAAATCCACCAGAATCTTGACCAGCGCATTGACCTGGTTCTTGCGACGCACGGTGCCCAGTTCCAGAAACGCAAAACCGGCATGCATGGCCAGCACCATGATTGCGCCCAACAAAATGAACAGGGCATCAACGCCCTGTTTTAGTGCTTCCATAGCCGGATTCCTTGAAATGTGGTTGATGTTGGTGCGCAGGTGGCGGAGAAACAAAAATTGCACCAAACTAAAGCAAAAACCAGGCCAGAGCGTTCAAAAACGTGCACGGACGGGTGCGACGGCGATCGATTTTTCGGTGCGGCGTAAACGACAATGGCGGTCCATCACTTTTCACCCATGCGCCGTTCATCCATCCCGCCCATCCCCGCGTGGCTTCGAGCTGTTCTGCCGCTGGCGCTGTTTCTGCTCAG
>CAJBMJ010000378.1 GCA_903954045.1 uncultured beta proteobacterium
CCATTGAAGCTGTCTAGCACCAGCTTGAGGTAGCCGGTACCAATGGCGATATTGGTGTCGCGGTCCGTAATTTGATGGGCCTGGAAGTCATTGAGTCCAATCTTCTTGGCGGTCCACTTGGCGGTGGCTGGCATCACCTGCATCAGGCCCGACGCACCCACGGTGGAGCGCGCGTCCATGATGAAACGGCTCTCCTGGCGAATCAAACCATACACATAGGCGGGGTCGAGCCCGATGGACTTGGTTCTGGCCAACACCGCGTTTTTGAAGGGCATGGGGTAGCGCTGTTCCAGGTCCGTCATGGTTTTGGTGCGGTCACTGGTGTTGATGCAGCGGTCCCACACCTCTGCGCGGCAGGCCAGTTCGGCGGCGGCCAGCAGAGAGCGGTCATCCATGCCGCCCCGGTTGTGCAGGTTGGTGGTGTAGTTCCACTCGCGAACGCCTTCGCTGCGCAAGCCATTCTGTATGGCAAACAGAGCGCGAATCAAACCCGGGTTGAGTCGCGCGGCATCACGTTCTTCTGTGGTCAAGGGGCTGGGGCGGGGTGGGACAGTGATGCGTTGGCCCAGCTCTTCAAGCGCGAGTTGCTCGTAAAACCCATTCACATTGGCAATGCTCTCAAACAGCTTTTGCGCTTCTGCACGGCTCGACTCGCTGTTGGTTTTTTGTGCCAGCAGGGCGCGCCCTTGCCAGTACGCCCAGATCGGCTCCTTGCGCATGGCTTGCGGCATGGCTGCAATGGCTTCCTGCACCTGAGACCAGCGCCCCGTGCGCAGGGCTGCGCGTGCGGCCCAGCCCAGGTGGTCCTGGTGCATGTGCTGAAACTGCCCCTTGGCAAAATAATCGGAGGCATCGAAGGACAGGCGCATAGCCGCGCGCTTGCCAATCACGCCCCAAATCCAGCTGCGCTCTTCTTCGGTGAGCTGCGCCCTCCAGCGAAACTTGTCTACCTCCGTGGCGGCCTCGGAGGGGTCCAGATAGGCCTGTCGAATCAGCGCCAGAGACACCAGTTCACGCGTTTGCGGACGCAGCGCGGTTAACTTGTCGTTGAGGTATTTGCCCGGATTGAGGTAGATGGCGTTGACGGTCTTCACCCAGCTCTCATTAAGCATGCCTACCGCCTGGGTGGCAACGCGCAGACGGTCATTCTCCATGCCCAGCCGGGCGCGCAACCAGACTGGATGCTTGGGGGTGGAATGGTCTTTCACCAGTTGCAGTGCGGCTTGCGAGCAGCCTTCTTCTGCTTCACGCAGCGACAACCAGTTGTCGTATACCGCGGCACTGACGTCGGCGCCGGTATTGAGGTGCTCGGCCAGCAAGGCGTAGCACTGTACCGAGCGGTCATCGTTCATGCGGTATTTGGGGTATTCGCGGTTGAAGGCGGCCCAGTCACGGTTGCGTCCTAGCATGAGCAGCCATTCGGCCCGCAGCCGGTCTTCCTGGTAGCTTCCGCTGTAGCGGCTGAAGAAGTCCTGGATATTGTCCTGCGAGGCGTCGTCGAGCCTGGCGGACAACTCCCAATAGGCTCCCCAGGGTTCGAGTACAGAACCGCGTGATGCCGGAAGCAGGTTGGCAAGGCGTTTGCGGTCACGTACTTTGTAGGCTTGGGCCATCTCTGCGATGGCGTCGTCGGCGCGACTGGTGTCGCGTCCCTGGGCGTGGGCGCTGCCCACAAAGGGAATTGCAAGAGTGGCGCAAAGCGCGAAGGATGTCAAAATGGCTGAAAACTGCATGTGAGGATTATGGACAACTCAGATGAACTGAAAGCGGCCCAAAAGAAGGCTCTTCGCAAATCTTTGCTGGAAAAGCGTTTGGCGATACCGGACCGCCTGCGCCGCAATGCGCTTTTGCAGCAAGTGATGCGAATTTGGCTGGTGGGCCGCCCTGACATCGTTATTGGCGCCTACTGGCCCATCAAGGGTGAATTCGACCCCTTACCCGCCCTGCACCGCTGGAAAGAAGACGGGGAGCTGCTGGATGAACCCCAACCCCGGCGCATCGGCCTGCCGGTGGTCAACAAGCAGCACAAAACCATGATTTTTCATGCCTGGTACCCGGGTTGTCCTATGGAGGAAGACGCCTACGGTATTCCCAAACCCAAGGACACCGAGGTGATTGTTCCAACCCTTCTGTTTGCGCCCTGTGTGGGATATGGCCCAGGCGGCTACCGATTGGGCTACGGTGGCGGGTTTTATGACCGCATGCTGGCGTCGCTCGATCCCAAGCCATTTACCGTGGGCTTGGCCTTTGGCACAGGCTTTGTGGAAGATTTCGAGCCAGAGGCGCACGACATGCCCCTCGATGCCATCCTCAACGACAACGGTGTTGTCTGGCCGGTCTAGCGCGGAACCAGCGCCAGGGCGTCCGATTCGTAGCCCTGGAGCACCCGCTGGAGCTTGGTGCGCTGTACCTGGGTGGCACTGTTGTGCAATTCCGCCAGCATTTCACAACTGGACCGGCGGGCCTGTTCCTGATTAAGCCGCACTGCGGCGTCTGGCGACCTGAAGCTGCGCTCCATCAAGCCGTTAAATAGCGCGAGTGAGGCTGCCTGATCGGGTTTGCCTTCCTGAATTGCCCGCAATGTTTGCAGGGTGTCTTGCTGGCGCCTGCGCGTTTCCTGGTACTGCAGTGCCGCATCCCAGCCAGATTTTTCCATCCTGCTGCGTAAAGCGGCGAGCTGCGCCGCCGACAACTTGCCATAAAAGGAGTCAAATCGATCTGTCAGTTTTTCGAACCGTCTTTTGTTACGTTCCTGCAAAGAGCCCTCAATCCACTCCTCATGCCACTCCCGGTTGCGTTTGTCCCAGGACTGAACGAGGTATTTCAGCTGTGCCGCACTGAGGGTTTTGGCGGTGGTGGTAGCCAGCGGCAACGTATGCGAAGCCAAAGCGCGGGTGCGGGTTTCCAGCGTGTCGTACTGGGCGCAAACCTGTTCGGGAGAGACCCTGTTGGCTGAAAGCAAGCGAATGCTACTGATCCATTCGGCAATTTTGGGCAATTCTTGCTCGCGGTGCCAGTCGTGTTCTGCTTTCAAGCCTTCACGCAGGGCATTGGATTGGCTTCCTTCAATGTCGATGTAGCCGTCCACCCACCAGTACACCAGTTCAGGCGCATTGGCATAGGCCAGACGTACCGAACTGCACCCTCCCAGAGCAACCGATCCTGCGAGGGCACCGATAATGGCGGTCCAACGTAACAACATGAGCAGGCCCATTTCAGTGGTTTCTATGGATCAAAAGCAAAGTACTCCAGGTCAGACGCCGCCGATCGATGTGGTCATTATGGCGGCCGGTAAGGGAACGCGCATGAAGAGCCGTTTGCCCAAGGTCCTGCACCGCATCGCCGGGCGGCCTCTGCTGCAGCATGTGATGGACACCGCCGCCCATTTGCAAGCGCGCAAAGTGGTGGTTATCACGGGGCATGGTGCTACAGAAGTTGAAGCAGCCATCGCACTGAATACGGGCGCTGAAGCCCATTTTTCCATTGAATGTGTGCGTCAGGACCCGCAGCTGGGCACTGGGCACGCTGTACAGCAGGCGGTACCCGCCCTGCCAGACGACGGTGTGGTGGTGGTCCTGTCCGGCGACGTGCCCTTGACCCAGGCGGACACACTTTTCCATCTGATTGCCGCCTGTGAAGGACAAAATCTGGCCCTTCTCACTCTGGAGTTATCGGAGCCAACAGGCTATGGGCGCATCGTGCGTGCCGGGCCCAACGCGGATGGCGCGGTGCAGGCTATTGTGGAACACAAGGATGCGAGCCTTGCCGAGCGGCAAATCACCGAGATTTACAGCGGCATCATGGCCGTGCCTGCTGCGCAACTCAAGCGTTGGCTGGCTCGACTTGACAACAACAATGCGCAAAAAGAGTACTACCTCACTGATATCGTGAAGTTTGCGGTGGCTGATGGCGTGAAGGTGGTGGGTTACAAAATTGACGACCCGGTGCAGGTTGCCGGAGTCAACAGCCCGGTGCAACTGGCAGAACTGGAGCGGGCCTTTCAATTGCAGCAGGCGCACCGCCTCATGGAAGCGGGAGTGCGTCTGGCGGACCCTGCCCGTATTGACGTACGCGGCGACCTGCTGTGTGCGCACGATGTGAGCATCGACATCAATTGCATCTTCTCGGGGCAGGTCAGCCTGGGCGAAGGCGCTTCCATTGGAGCGCACTGCTGTATCGCCAATGCGGTGATTGAGGCGGGGGCAGTAATTCACCCGTTTACCCACATCGACGGCGAGGGCCTGGGAGTGACCGTTGGTGCGGGTGCACTGATCGGACCCTTTGCACGCCTGCGTCCCGGTGCGCAGCTGGGTGCTGAGGTGCATATTGGTAATTTTGTGGAAGTCAAAAACTCCACGCTGGCCAAAGGTGCCAAGGCCAACCATCTGGCCTACTTGGGCGATGCCACTGTGGGCGAGCGCGTGAATTACGGTGCGGGCAGCATCACAGCCAACTATGACGGTGCCAACAAGCACCGCACAGTCATAGAGGCCGACGTGCACGTTGGCAGCAATTGCGTGCTGGTGGCCCCTCTTACTTTGGGCGCTGGCGGAACCGTGGGCGGTGGCTCCACGATCACCAAGAGCACCGAACCCGGCGCTCTGAGCGTAGCCCGTGGCAAGCAGGTGAGCATTGCCAACTGGAATCGCCCGGTGAAAAAGCCCAAAGCCTGAAGCTGTGCCAAGCGAGAACATGGATACCCCTGAAGTCCGCATTGCCCAGCTGGAGGCTGAACTGGCGGCCTGCAAGCGCGAGATGCAGGAATTTACCTACACCGTGTCGCACGATTTGCGCGCCCCACTGCGCCACATTGTTTCGTTTGCCCAGTTGGTGCAGGAAGACGCCGGGCCTTTGCTGAACGCAGAGGTGCAGGGTTTTCTGGACAC
>CAJBMJ010000379.1 GCA_903954045.1 uncultured beta proteobacterium
AGCCACATTGGTCAGATTGGCCGTGGCACTGCTGTACACAAACACGGCTGCCCCAGCACCAAGACCTCCACCGCCCCCGCCGCCATTGCTACCTGCGCTGCCCCCGGCTCCACCCACTGCCCTGGCATTTGCAATGTTCAAATCGCTCACCGTCGTGGTCCCACTGACCACCATGAACACCCGCCCGGCGTTGTTAGCGTTAATGGTGTAACCGTTGCCCGCAAAGGTGACGCTGTTGCGGATCATCGGCAAGGTCTTGGTCAGCGTGATGTTGTTGGACAGGCTGATAGTGGTACTTGATAGTGGTGTGGCGTCATTGCTGATAGAAAAAAAGGCGTCGCGCAGTTGGGACTCTGTGCTGACTGCAATCGGGGTATAGCGCAGCACCAAAGTGCTGTTGTCCTGAATGTTGTAGTCCGCCAGCGTTCGGTTGTCTGCTAACGAAAGTATGGCGTTGTAGCCCAGAATTTGCTGGGCTACTGGAATGCTTAGAGCGGTTTGAAGTGCCGTCTTGATGTTTTGTATGGTGTCCGACCCATAGGCCGTTAAGGTTTGCGTTCCGTGCGCCGGAGTGCTGACATAGATAGTCCCGGCCCAGGCGCTGCCAGTGCTAGCGAGCAGGAAAAACGCCAGCAAAACCATGCGAAAAACAGGCGTGAGGTGGGACTTCAGGAACATTTGGAGCATGGTCTAGGCAAATTGGTTTTGCCGAAAAATGGCAACCTTTGATCCTAAGAGCCAAGCCCCGCCATGTCACCCGTCCATTTGGACGGGGTGTTGCGTAAAACCTTGTTGCACTGGTTGTTCTCGGTTGTAATTGCCCGCATGCCAACCTGCCGCCTCCTGCTTATTGACGACCATGCCATGTTCCGCTCAGGTCTGGCCGTGCTTTTGCGCATGAGCATTGCGGGTCTGGAGGTGGATGAAGCAGGTTCTGTAGACGAGGGGCTTGGCGTTTGCGCTGCGGCACCCCATGCAGTGCTGCTGGACATCATGCTCAAGGGGCAAAGCGGGATTGAGGGCATCGACCTGATCAAGCACCAGTGGCCAGACGTGCCCATCATCATGGTGTCATCCGACGCAGACCCACAGACCGTGCAGCGGTCTCTGGCACGGGGCGCTTGCGACTTTGTCTCCAAAGAAAAGTCCGCCGATAGCATTCTGGGAGCCGTGCGAAAGGTGCTCAACCTGCCAGAGGCAGACACAGGTATGCCAGGTCCGTTACCAGCAGAGGTAGTGGAGGGGTCTGGCCTGACTCCACGGCAGTTGGAAGTGTTGGAATTGCTGTGTCAGGGACTGACCAACAAGGCCATTGGCCGCAAACTGGAATTGTCGGAAAACACCGTGCGCTGGCACGTTCAGGGGATTTTGTCCTTGTTGAAAGTTGCTAACCGCTCAGAGGCTGCGTTCGCTGCGCGCCAGCGGGGGCTAATCCGCTGATGTTACGCAAACTGCTGTTTCTGGCAGAAGACCGCGTGCTGGTAGAACAGTTGCGCTTGGTATTGGGCAACGTGGGGATGTCAGTCATTCCCACCCTCATTCTGTCAACCGTGATGGTGTGGGTGTTGCAGACGGAAGCCAATGCAGCATCGCTCAAGGTCTGGGCTGCAGCGGTTATCGCTTCGAAGCTGATCAGCGCCTACCATGCCCGCCGCGTTTTGGCAGCAGGCATTTCTGTTGAAGACGCCAAATCGCTGGTAGCTACATTGATGGTTCTTAATGCGGTGGACGGTTTGGCCTGGGGCGGGCTGCCCTGGGCCACACTGGACTACGCGTCGGTGGCGGGCACTGTGCTGGTGATTGCGGTCATGGCCGGAGTGACCAGCAACGCCATGTCGGTGCTCGCACCGGTGCTTCCGGTATTTCTGGCATTCTGCATTTGCGCGGTGGCGGCAATGGCGATCAAACTGTCGCTGATGAGCGACCCCGAATACCAGTTGCTGGCATACATCACCCTTTTGTACATAGCCACTCACGTTGCGCAGGGGCGCGTTGTGGCCAAGGCTGCCCGCGCAGCAATAAGCCTGCGTTTTGAGAATGTAGAACTGATAGAACGTCTGCGCACCGAAACAGACAAAGCCCATGCGGCCCACAAAGTGGCCGAACAAGCCAACCTGGCCAAGTCCAAGTTTCTGGCTGCTGCCAGCCACGACCTGCGCCAGCCGATGCACGCGCAAGGGCTGTTTCTTGAAGTTATTGGCCGAGGAGATTTATCTGACACCCAGCGCAAGATGCTGGACAACGCGCAGGCCACTTCGCAGGCATCCACCGAGATGCTCAACACGCTACTGGATTTTTCTCGCATTGAAGCCGGCGTGGTACAGCCGCAATTGCAGACGTTTTGGCTTCAAACCCTTCTGAACAAAATTGAGTCTGAGTTGGCGCCGCAAGCGGTATCCAAAGGGCTGGTGTTCCGCACCCGCGAGACGCATGCCGTTGTGCATTCGGACCCCATGCTGGTGGAGCTGATTTTGCGCAATCTGGTTACCAACGCCATCCGCTACACCCAAAACGGCGGTGTGCTGCTGGCCTGCCGCATGCGGGGCAAGCAGGTCTCCGTAGAAGTGTGGGACACGGGCATCGGCATTGAGGCTTCAGAGCACAAAGAAATTTTTCAGGAGTTTCATCAGTTGGGCAACCCCGAGCGAGACCGTAACAAGGGGTTGGGCCTGGGCTTGGCCATTGTGGATGGCTTGGTGCGGGTGCTAGGGTACCGGTTGTCCTTAACCTCCAGACCGGGGCATGGAAGTGTTTTCAAATTGATACTGCCAGCCTCTGACGCACCCGCGGTGAAGGAAGCGCCTTCTTCTGCGCCCGTTGCCTTCGGCAAACTTGATCTCAACGTGCTGGTGATTGACGACGACGCAGCAGTGCGCATTGGCATGGAACAACTTTTGCGCGATTGGGGATGCACCTGCCAGGTGGCCGAATCGGTTGAAGAGGCACTGGAAATGGCGCAACAATTTCGCCCCGACATTGTGATCAGCGACTACCGTTTGCGCGAACAGCGCAACGGCACAGAAGCTATCGCACTTTTGCGAAAGCAGTTAGGTACCGAAATACCAGCTTTGCTGATTACTGGCGACACCGCCCCAGAGCGGCTGAGGGAGGCTCAGGCCAGTGGTGTGCCGCTTCTGCACAAGCCGGTGACTCCCGATTTGTTGTACCGCAAGTTGCTTGAGGTGCCGATCCATTCTTCTATGATTTAGTATTTAGGTCATTCACTTCTAAGCATTTTCATGAAGTTAGCAAAATTCATCTTTACCAGCTTCTGGGGCTTACTTGCAATGCAGAGTACGTTTGCGGCGGACTGCCCTATGGGAGTGGCAATTACCGCCAGCACGATTTGCACAGTGCCCGCCGGAGTGGCTCAAGTCCGTATAGAGGCTTGGGGCGGCGGGGGCGGGGGCGGTCAAAAGAACGAAGAGACGGAAACAGCCGGCGGCGGCGGCGGTGGTGGTGCGTACTGCGCAGCAAGTTTTCCAGTAAGTCCGGGAAACAGCCTCACTGTCAACATTGGGTTAGGAGGTATGGCAGACACTGCAGGCGGAAACACATCGGTTTCCGGCTCTGGCGTTTCAGGTTTAGTGGCCAATGGTGGTGGCCCAGGCTCCACGGTATATACGAACGTCAACGGACCTTGGGAGGACTACAGCGTAGGAGGACCGGGTGGTTCGATCGATTCCTGCACCGCTACCAGTCCCACACCGTTCGCTGGTGGTAATGGCGCAATCGGATCAGGTAGCGGCAGTGACAACCCCCGCAATGGAGGCGGTGGCGGCAGTGCAGCAACGCCTAGCGGAAATGGGAACGCAGGAAATGGAAGGAACCCGGGTTCCGGGAACAATGGATACGGGGCAGATTTTTCGGGTACCTTCAGTCCGTCCACCCAGGGCAGCATGGGCGGCGGCGGCGGCGGCGGCATCAGAGGCGGTGCGCCGTCGGTAGGTGGACCAGGGCAAGTCATCCTCACTGCGATCGCTGCTCCCACAGCTATTCCGACCCTATCCGAGTGGGCCCTGATCTGCTTGTCTGGACTGCTTGGACTCTTTGCTGCAGGAATAATCCGTCGACGGCTATAGGTCAGGTGGATGCCTCGGCATCCTCACTGGACCCTCGGACATTTACCTCTGCGGCGTCACCAATTGCCAGCCTTCTGGGCAATAGCGAGCATTGGGGAAATATTGCCCTACCGAGCCGCAAAAGTACATGGCATTGGCTGGGGGCGGGGGTGGAACCACGTAGGTCACGGGTGGCGGTTGGTATGTCACTGGCGGGGAAATAACAGTTACTGTTGACTCTGTGACCTGGGAGTGCCTTGCACCCAATATGGCTGCGCCGGCCACCCCGAGCACCACCAAAGGCCCCAGCCATTGCCCACCTCCTCCGCCACCGCCACGGTGTCCGTGATTGTGATGGCCACCGCGAAAGTCGGAATGAAAGTCTCTGCCCCGATCCGCAAAAGCAGCTGTGCTGCTGGCCGCAAGAACAATCAGGACACTAAGAGAAAAACGATTGGAAAACTGCATGACTGGCTCCGTTTGGCAGCACAGTGATGCGTGATGCCTTCCAGAGCTAACGGCCCGGGCGCAAGCTGGTTGACAAACTTTACAAAGCGCTCCGGCCGGCCTTACATCAAGGCATAGGTGGTACTGGCCCGAAACACGCTCTTTTTGTCCAGGGCGCCACTGAGGTCAATCTCGCCAAAGGCCATGGTCTTGCCGACGCGCAACACACGGGCTGTGATGATTGCGTCCTGCCCTGACAAGGGTTTGAGAAAGGTGCTGGAGAACTGCACCGTGCTGCAAGGGCGAAATGTTCCAAAGTGGCTGATGAGCGCCAGCACCATGGCGGTGTCTGCGGCGGCCATCATGGCCTGTCCGCACAGCATGGCCCCCACGCGGGAGAGCTGCTCGCTTTGCGGCAAACGCAAGCTGACCTCGCCAGGGCTGCAGGATTCCACC
>CAJBMJ010000380.1 GCA_903954045.1 uncultured beta proteobacterium
ATTTCGTGGCTCATGTTGGCCAGGAACTGGCTCTTGGCCAGGCTGGATTGCTCAGCCAGTTTCATGGCCTGGCGCAGCGATGACTCGTACTCCTTTTGCCGGGTAATGTCATGGGCAATACCTAGGAAACCACGAATTTCTCCCTGCAGCCCCTGCATGGGTGAAATCATCATGGATGCGATAAATGTGCTGCCATCCTTGCGCACCAGGGTCCATTCGCCGTTGCTCTTGCTGCCCACTACCTCAGCAAACACTTCCTCCTCGGTACCCTCGCGCCCCAGAGTCAATGCCAACGTTTCCCGAATGACTTCTATCTGGGTGGGCTCGAAGATCGCTTGGTTGAGCGGCAAGCCCACCATTTCGCTGCTGCTGTAACCCAGCAAATTCTCGGCCCCACGGTTGAACACGGTCACGGTGCGGTTTACGTCCGTTGCGAGCACCAGGACTTCCGCCGCAGAGTCAAGCACCGCCTGTAAGGTGCCCATGGTCTGCTCAAGGCGCTCCTGCACTTCGTGACGCTCTGATATGTCCATGTGGGTACCTGCAACCCACAAGGGCAGGCCTTCTGGCGTGCGACTGGAGATCTTGCCGCGGTCCAGCGCCCAGACCCAATGGCCGTCCTTATGGCGCATGCGAACTTCGCATTCGTAGAACTCGGTGTGCCCCTCAAAATGCTCACGCATGGCGCTGGCCGACCGCTGCAAGTCATCGGGGTGGGCCACACTGTTCCAGGTCTTAATACTCAGTGGTTCCAACTCGGCCAGCGAGTACCCGATCATGGTGGCCCATCGCTCGTTGAAGCGCCCCTCGCCGGTCTGCACATTCCACTCCCAGGTGCCCACATTGGTACCTTCCAGGATGCGCTCCAGGCGCTGTCGTTCCTCGGCCAGGGCTTGAGCGGCACTCTCGGCACGCGACATGGCCCGTTTGTAGTCGCTGATGTCGATGCGAAAGCCCACGATGTGGCCGTCGGGCATACGACGCTCCACAACCCGCACCCAATGATCACCAGATACCCTCTGCTCCAGTGTCACATTGCTGCGGCGATGGGCCCGCATGCGCTCAGCCACCCACTCGTCGACGCGACCGTTGGCTACCGGGTACTGTCCCCGTTCCGCGCCATGGCGAATAATGCTTTCAAAAGTGGCGCCCGGGACAATCAGGTCGGACGACTCTTTGTACAACTCCCGGTATTTTTCATTGCAAAAAACCAGCCTGTCCTGCGGGTCATACAGCACGAAGGCTTCATTCACAGTATCGATGGCTCCGCGCAGCAAGGCTTGGCTGTTCTCGGTCTGCAAAAGCAGTTCTTTCTGCAAGGTTACGTCCTGGAAAGCCCCCACCAAACGAACGGCCCCACTGTCATCAAACTCCGGCTCACCGACCAGCCGCACCCAGCGCAAGGCTCCATCCGCCCGATTCAGCTGCAGGGTCAAATCCCAGCCCTTGCCCATTTCTATGGCTTCTTCTCGCGCAGCGACGACACGCGCACGATCCTCTGGCGGATAAAAGGACATGGCCTCGTCCAGAGTGGGGCGGTAATCCGGATCCATGCCATGAATCACGCTGGTTTGGTCCGACCATTTGAGAATCCGTGTTTTCAGATCCAGTTCCCAAGCGCCCAAACCAGCCAGCCTACCCGCCCGGTTCAGGAAGGTCTCCATGTCGCGTAACGTGGTCTCCAACTCCTTGACCTCGGTGATGTCGGTGTGAATGCCCCCCATCCATTCAATGGAGCCGTCTGGCAACCGCGACATCACCTTGGCGCGACTCAGGACCCACATCCAGCGTCCGTCTTTGCGCTGAACTCGAACCTCTACCGAATAGGTATCTGACTTGTTCAGCAAGCAGGGCTGCATGGCATTGTTGACCCGAACCAAATCATCCGGGTGCACGCATTCCCGCCAGAAGGCTTCAGCCCGGTCTGACACTTCTTCCAAGGAGTAACCCATCATGGCGGCCCAGCGCTCGCTGACCACAAACTCTCCGCTCACCCGGTTGTTTTGCCAGGTTCCCACATTGGTACCGGCAAGAACACTGGCGGCACGCTCCTTCTCCCTGGCCAGCGCCTCGCGCATGTTGACGGCCTCAGTGACATCCGACTCCACTGCCATGAACCCTGTCAGATTGCCTTTGGCATCGAACATGGGTTGAATTTCCATCTCGAGCCAGTATTCGCGCCCACTCTTGTGGCGATTTTTCACCAGGTGTCGTCCGGACTTCCCGCTATTGATCTGCGTTGCGATGGTCTCACGTACCTGCGAGTCGTCTTCGTCACAGCGCAGCACATGGCCGGGCACCTTGCCCATGACCTCCTCTGCGCTGTAGCCGGTGATACGGTAAAAGGCCTCGTTGGCCCAGGTGATGCGTTGAAAGGTATCTGTAGTTAGCACTGCATCGTTGATGTTCTGCGCGACCAGAGCCAGGCGCCCCAGGTCTCCGGTCATGCGCTGAGCCATGGCCCGCACCCGAACACGGGCAGTTAACAGTAACCAGGCAAACATGCTCAGCATGACGCTCAGAGCGGAGCCCATAAAGGCCTCGCGACCAGGAACCTCCAGATCGAGCGTGCGCTCAAAATCTGCCGTTGTGTAGGCTCTGAGGTGGAACATCTGTCCACCAATAAGGACCGGACGCACTGCACTGAACATCGCCGTCCGGTATTGTTCACCGTTGGCTAGCGCCAGAGACTGCCCGGCCGGCTGTTGGCTATCAAAGAGAAGGTTGGCCGGAACCAGCTCAGACTCATCAAATAGCTCGAATGCGGTTTGACTCATGGCATTGGCAAGCGGACCTGCCAATAGTTCGGCCAGTACCAGAGGCGCATACACCCATCCCCTTACCTGCCGCTCCCTCTCTGCCTCAGCAGCAGGAGGCCGTCCCGAGGGGTATACGGGCAAGTAGTACAGAAAGCCAACGCGCTTTTGCCCATCCTGGACCAGTTGAATACGTCCTGTCAGGGTCGCTTGGCCTGACCTCGCGGCTTTCTCGGCAGCAGCCCGCCGTGCCGGCTCCGAGCCCACATCAAAACCCACTGCCGCACTGTTTTTGCCCAATGGCTCGACAAACTTCACGACAAACAGCTCACGCGCATTGCCGGAAGTCCGAACCGTGAAATCAGGAGCCCCGTCCTTGCGTTGAACAGCCACGAATGCATCCAGATTCTGGCGTTGCACCTTCTCGACGATGCCTATACCCAGCAAGCCCTGGACCTCAGTATCAAAATCACGGGATTGCGCCAGTGTCCGGAATTCCGCACGTGACAGATTTTCACTGGCCAAAAGGGTGCCACGAACACCCCGAAGCGGCGACAACCTGGCCTCAAACCCCCCATGGATGTCCAACTCCACCCGGTCCA
>CAJBMJ010000381.1 GCA_903954045.1 uncultured beta proteobacterium
CGGACCAGTTCTGCCCCGCCGTCAACAAAAACCCGGTCATAACGGCCAGTGTGAAACCGAACAGCATCTCATGGGCATGCCACATCGATCCTTGCAGGTAGGCATAGGGCAAAAGGCCACTGAACTGCAGCGCCCAGACAAATATGGAAATTGCTGCAAAGCTGCTGGCCAGCAGGTAGAAGGGGCGAAAACCAAGATCCCACAGTGCAAAGCGGGATTGACCAGTCTTCGACGGGCTTGCTATCTGGATGAGGGTTGCCATGATGTCCAACTGAACTGAAGGAGAGTGGGGTGCCTACGGGAGCACATAGAAGGTTGATTTCTCTTGCCGACTTTCTGCTCTGCCGTCAACAGAGGTTTGCACTTCAAACACGATCGGCAGCGTCTTTCCGCGACTCTGTGCAGCGAGTTCTGGCGGCAGTGTCAGTCGAATCGGCAACGATGCAATACCAACCGCTTGCACTTCCAGTTGCGGGTCCGAGGAAATACGCAGACCAGGCAGTCCGTTGACGCTGACGGTGTAGCGCTGAGCCTGCTCGAGTCCGTTCATGATCTGCAAACGGTAGACATTCTCGATTTCGCCAGGTCCTACTTCACGCGCGAGGGCACCACGGTCCTTGATGACGTCCACCGAAAAGCTCAGGCGTGTGGTCAGGTTGTATGCGAAGGCAGAGCACACCAGCACAAGCAAAGCACCATATATCCATACCCGCGGTCGGTTGACTCGTCTGATGATCTGGCGAGCGTTAAGCCCCTGCACCAGTCCATTGCCCGACGTGTAGCGGATCAGACCCTTGGGATAATCCATCTTGAGCATCACCTGATCGCAGACATCGATGCACGCAGCGCAGGCAATGCATTCGTTTTGCAGACCCTTGCGGATATCGATACCCGTCGGACAGACCTGGACACACAATGTGCAGTCAATGCAGTCGCCTAGGCCCAAAGCCGCTGAATCGGCTCCACGCGGGCGTGAACCACGGCTCTCTCCGCGCCGTTCGTCGTAAGCGATCACCATAGAGTCCATGTCAATGAGCGCACTCTGAAAGCGTGCATAGGGGCACATGTGCTTGCAGATCTGCTCTCGCATAAAGCCGGCGTTGCCATAGGTGGCCAGACCGTAGAAAAGTATCCAGAACCACTCCCAGGACGAGAGAGTCAAACTCAACAACTCAGACAGCAAACCTCGGATCGATGAAAAATACCCTACAAACGTCAGTCCGGTAATCAAGGCGATAACCATCCATGCCAGTTGCTTGGATCCCTTGCGCGCCATCTTCTGCACGCTCCACGGTGCCGCATCCAGCCGCATGCGCGCTTGGCGATCGCCTTCCGTGTGACGCTCCACCCACAGGAAGATCTCCGTGTAAACAGACTGAGGACAGGCGTAGCCACACCACAGTCGTCCGGCGACAGCGGTGAAGAAGAACAGCGCTAGGGCGGCAACGATCAGCAATACCGCCAGGTATATGAAATCCTGCGGATGCAGAACCAGCCCAAAGACATAAAAGCGCCGTTCAACCAGATCAAACAACATGGCCTGTCGGCCATTCCATTGCAACCAGGGAAGGCCGTAAAAGACAAGCTGCGTCACCCACACCATCACCCAACGCAGGCGTGCAAATTGGCCGCTTACCGAGCGCGGGTAGATCTTCACCGTTTTTTCGTATAGCGAAAACCCGGATGAATCCTCACCAACCGGATTCGCGGCCTGGATGGGGATGACCTTGTTGGCAGCCAACGCAATTGCCCTGGTCAATCAGCCTTCCGTACCGCGTTTCTCATCCGCAGGAGCCACAGCAC
>CAJBMJ010000382.1 GCA_903954045.1 uncultured beta proteobacterium
CAAAGCCAGCGCCCACAGCGAGGGCGCGGTATGCGTCAGTACCCACAGCGCCACTTGAACCAGCAGCACAAGCCCGACCGACGACAGAAATACGGCCCGCAGATAGCCCCGTTTTTCCATGGGGAACAGCGTTGCGCCCATGACGAAGAAAGAGGCTAACACCGCTGGCAGGTACACCTGCCAATGGTCTGCAGAAGGCAGCCCGGCTTGCACCAGCATGGCCGGGATGGCCATCCACATGGCCAATTGCACAGCATGCAACACGAACACGCCCACATTCAGGCGCAGCAGGGCCGGGTTTCGCAGCAAATCGCCCATGGCTTGCAGCACCGGGCCACGTGCCTGGATAACGTGCTCTGCGGGCTCTGGCGGAACCCACCAGAGGACCACGGCAATACCGGCTAAGGCCAACACGCAGGTAAGGCCAAATATCCCAGCCAAACCCAGGGCCGAAGCCATCAAAGGGGCCAAGACCAGCGACAGTGCAAACATCAGACCGATGCTCGCACCCACCATCGCCATCGCCTTGGTGCGCACGACATCACGGGTCTGGTCTGCCAACAATGCAGTGACTGCAGCAGAAATGGCGCCTGCTCCCTGCAAGGCGCGGCCCGCAACCAGCCAGGGCAAATTAGAGGCCAAGGCCGCCAGAAGACTGCCCAGCGCAAACACCAGCAGGCCAAAAACCATGACACGCTTGCGCCCAAACCGGTCCGACGCCATGCCAAAGGGGATTTGCAAGAAACCCTGGGTTAAACCATAAATTCCCATGGCGATCCCCACCAGCGCGGGGTCATCTCCACCAGGCAGCTTGCTTGCTTCCAGAGCGAATACAGGCAACACCAGAAACAGACCGAGCATGCGAAGCGCAAAAATGCTGGCCAGCGATGCGCTGGCGCGCCGCTCCAAGGCGGTCATGGCAAATTTGACAGGGGATTCAGGTGGCGATTGGGACAAACTGGTCTCTCAGGCGAAATTCCGAGCGTGGCCCCAGAGGCCAACGCAAAGCGTACATTGTCTATCATGGAGGGTTGTATCCGATTGGCACCCCACCTTGACCACCTCCTCTGACGGCAAATACCTTGCCCGCGCATTGCAGCAGCAAAACATCAGCATTCGCGGTGCGCGCACTCACAACCTGAAGAATATTGACCTCGACATCCCTCGCAACCAGTTGGTGGTGATCACCGGGCTGTCGGGTTCAGGCAAGTCGAGTTTGGCCTTTGACACCTTGTACGCCGAAGGGCAGCGCCGCTACGTTGAGAGTCTGTCCACCTACGCCCGGCAGTTTTTGCAGCTGATGGACAAGCCCGATGTGGACATGATTGAAGGGCTGTCTCCTGCCATTTCCATCGAGCAAAAGGCCACCAGTCACAACCCGCGCTCCACCGTCGGCACCGTGACCGAGATTCACGACTACCTGCGCCTGCTATTTGCCCGAGCGGGTACGCCCTATTGCCCGGACCATGGCCTGCCGCTGCAAAGCCAGACGGTCAGCCAGATGGTCGACATCGTGCTGGCGCTTCCGGAGGACACCCGTCTGATGATTCTGGCGCCGCTGGCACGCGAGAAGAAAGGCGAGTTTCTGGATGTGTTTGCGGACATGCAGTCGCAGGGCTATGTGCGTTTTCGGATCAACGGTGTGCCGTACGAGTTTGACAACCTTCCCGCACTCAAGAAAACCGAGAAACACGACATCGACGTCGTGGTAGACCGGATCAAAGTTCGCCCGGACATGAAACAACGCCTCGCCGAAAGCTTCGAAGCGGCACTGCGTCTGGCCGACGGGCGCGCCATCGCGCTGGAGATGGACACGGCATTTAACTCTCAAAATGAGAGCGCCTCACGCAATACCGACGGGCATCACAGGCCAGTTGAGCACCTGTTCAATGCCAAATTCGCCTGCCCGGTCTGCTCCTACTCCATCCAGGAACTGGAGCCCAGGCTGTTTTCTTTCAACTCGCCGGTAGGCGCCTGCCCCACCTGCGATGGCCTGGGCAACCATGAGTTTTTTGACCCGGCGCGCGTAGTGGCCTTCCCCAGCCTGAGCCTGGCCAGCGGCGCCATCAAAGGCTGGGACCGACGCAACGGCTACTACTTTGCCATGCTGGAGTGTCTGGCCAAGCATTACAAATTTGACATTGAGGCAGCCTTTGAGTCTCTGCCGGAAGCCGTGCAACAAGCCATCCTGCATGGCTCGGGCGAGGAAGAGATCAAGTTCCATTACGTGATCGACTCCGGTGCTTCGCAGGGCAAGAAGCTGTCCAAGAAGCACCCCTTTGAGGGCATCATCCCCAACATGCAGCGGCGCTACCGCGAGACGGATTCCGCCCTGGTGCGCGAAGACCTGTCGCGCCTGCGCAGCACGCAGCCCTGCCCGGAATGTGGGGGATCGCGCCTGCGCAAGGAAGCGCGCCATGTGAAGGTGGGTGAAGGCCCCCAGGCGCGGGCTCTGGCAGACATCAGCCACGCCACGTTGCGCGAGAGTTTCGAGTACTTCAGCACCTTGCAAATGCACGGTGCCAAGGGAGAAATTGCCGCCAAGGTGGTCCGCGAAATTGGCCTTCGCCTCAAGTTCCTCAATGACGTGGGGCTGAACTACCTGAGTCTGGACCGCAGCGCCGAGACGCTGAGCGGCGGAGAGAGCCAGCGCATCCGCCTGGCCAGCCAGATTGGCTCGGGTCTGACCGGCGTGATGTACGTGCTGGACGAACCCAGCATTGGCCTGCACCAACGCGACAACGACCGCCTGATTGGAACGCTGCAACACCTGCGCGACATTGGCAACAGCGTGCTGGTGGTCGAGCACGACGAAGACATGATGCGCGCGGCAGACCATGTGATCGACATGGGTCTGGGCGCGGGTGTGCACGGCGGGCGGGTCATTGCCCAAGGCACGTTTGACGACGTCAAAGCCAACCCCGAGTCCCTTACCGGCCGCTACCTGGCCCAGACCCTCAAAATAGAAATCCCCAAGCGCCGCACACCGTGGATTCCCACCGTGAAGCTCAACGCCGCCGAAAAAAAGGCCGCGGCCAAACCGGCTGGCAAGGGGGCACCCAGCAAGGCTGCAGTGGCCTGGTCCGAGCGGCAGGCGGCGCATCTGGCAAGCCAGGGCGATATGCAAGCCATTCGGGTGGTCCATGCCACGGGACACAACCTCAAAGGTGTGAGTGTGGACTTTCCGGTGGGACTGTTTACCTGCGTGACTGGCGTTTCGGGCTCGGGTAAATCCACGCTGGTCAACGACACGCTCTATGCGGCCGTAGCACGCCAGATCTACCGCGCCCATGACGAACCCGCAGCGCATGAAGCCATTGAAGGCATTCAGCACTTCGACAAGGTGATCAATGTGGACCAGTCGCCCATTGGCCGCACACCGCGTTCCAACCCCGCCACCTACACCGGCTTGTTCACACCCATTCGCGAGCTGATGGCCGAAGTGCCGGTGGCACGCGAACGCGGCTACGGCCCAGGACGCTTCAGCTTTAACGTTCCCGGTGGCCGCTGTGAAGCCTGCCAGGGTGACGGCATGGTGAAAGTGGAAATGCACTTTTTGCCTGATGTGTATGTGCCTTGCGACGTGTGCGCGGGCCAGCGCTACAACCGCGAAACGCTGGAAGTTCTCTACAAGGGCAAAAACATCGCGCAGATTCTGGAGCTCACCGTGGAAGCGGCGTTCGAGTTCCTCAAGGCCGTGCCCACCATCGCCCGCAAGTTGCAGACCTTGCTGGACGTGGGCCTGTCCTACATCCGGCTGGGCCAGGCTGCCACAACCCTTTCAGGCGGCGAGGCCCAGCGCGTGAAGCTGGCCCTGGAGTTGAGCAAGCGCGACACCGGGCGCACACTCTACATTCTGGACGAACCTACCACCGGACTGCACTTCGCCGACATTGCACTGTTGCTCAAGGTGCTGCACCAGTTGCGCGATGCGGGCAACACCATTGTGGTGATTGAGCACAACCTGGACGTCATCAAAACTGCCGACTGGCTCATCGACATGGGCCCCGAGGGTGGAGCGGGCGGCGGCACAGTCGTGGGCGTGGGCACGCCGGAAGAGATTGCAGCCAATCCGGCCAGCCACACCGGGCGCTATTTGATTAGGATTTTGGGCCGCTAGCGCTTATTGCAATTGCGCAAGCAGCTACCAATTCAATAGCAATTCAGCCTACTTGACCTTGGCGCTTTCACGCTCGTTCACGCGGTCACGCCAAGCCTGCAACGCGGGCATGCCTTCCTTGCCGGGGTTGAATGCCATCAGCTTGGCAAACTCAATGGCGCAAAACGCGGTGACGTCGGCAATGGTGAAGCGCTCACCGGCCATCCAGGGCTGGCGCTCCAGCACATGGTCAAACCATTGGGCGATCTCGCGCACCTTTTGCGCCTGTGATTGGCCGAAGTCTGGAAACTGCGGCTGCTCCAACGGGGCCAAGCCCGGATGGGTGTGGCGCACGGTGTTGGCAATGCCTGCGAGCAAATAGTGCTCCACACGCCGGTCGGCCATTTCAATGAAAGCGCGCTCTTCTGAATCCACACCCATCAGGTTGGGCTCGGGGTACAGGCCTTCCAGATAGGTGCAAATGGCACGGGTTTCGGTCAGCACGCGGCCGTCGTCGAGCTCCAGCGCAGGCACCTTGGCCAGCGGGCTCTTGGCGCGGTAGGCCTCGCCTTTGTGCTCCTGGGCATTGAGGTCCACATTCACCAGATCTATACCGGTGATGTTTTTTTCGACCATGAACATCATCACGCGCCGGGGGCTGGGTGCGCGGGGGGACACATACAACTTCATGCTCAGACTCCTTCTTTGCGGGATTGACCCATTTCAACCAGGTTGCGAGCCTGCTCTGAAAACTTTTTGGCCTGCTCTTCCCCATCGCGGGTCAGGTCCATTTTGGACGGCGGCATCTCTATGCCTTTTTGAACCGCAGGTCTGGCGCGAATGGCCGCCAGCCAGCGCTGCAGATGGGGCAAGTCATCCACCTCCACGCCCGACCAGCGGTGGGTGCGCACCCAGGCCCAATTGGCAATGTCGGCAATCGAATAGTCCCCAGTCAGATATTCATGCTTCTGCAAGTGCGTGTCCAGCACGCGAAACAGGCGTTTGCTTTCGCCCTGGTAGCGGTCAATGGCAGGCTGAATTTTCTCGGGGAAGTAACGGTAAAACACATTGGCCTGGCCCATCATCGGGCCAATGCCGCCCATCTGAAACATCAGCCACTGCACTACCAGTGAACGCCCTTTGGCGTCCTGGGGTATCAAACGCCCGGTCTTTTCCGCGAGGTACATGAGGCAGGCGCCGGACTCAAACACTGCAAAGTCACCCTCGCCCCGGTCCACGATGGCCGGAATGCGACCATTGGGGTTGATCGCCAGAAAGGCAGCCAGCTTCTGCTCCCCCTTGGCCAGGTCCAACACCTGCAAGGTGTAGGGCAGGCCCAATTCTTCCAGGGCAATGGATACTTTGTGCCCATTGGGCGTGGCGGCGGTGTAGAGGTCAATCATGCTTTGGCGGCTTCCAGTTGGTCTCGGGTTGCAAGGGCTGCGGCTCGGGCCGCCTGCGCGAAGTCTGCTCCGCTGGAAGCGTAGAGCACCGCGCGAGAAGAATTCACCACAATCGGTGCGGTGGTTTTTCCTGCCGCGCTGCGGTAGCCCGCCTTGACCGTGGCCACTGCATCACCACCTTGCGCTCCGACTCCGGGAATCAGCAAAGGCACCGTGGGCGCAACAGCACGCACGCGCTCGATCTCTGCGGGGTAAGTAGCGCCCACCACCAGACCCAATTGGCCGTTCAGGTTCCACGGCCCCTGCGCCAGTCGGGCCACATGCTCGTAAAGCAGCGGGGCACCCTCCACACTGGAGAGGCGCTGATTTTGCAGATCATCCCCGCCGGGGTTGGAGGTGCGGCACAGCAAAAAGGCCCCTTTTCCGTGGTACTTCAAATAGGGCTGCACCGAATCAAAGCCCATGAAGGGCGACAAAGTGACCGCATCGGCCCCATAGCGCTCAAATGCCTCAATGGCGTACTGCTCGGCAGTGCTGCCAATGTCGCCACGCTTGGCATCCAGAATCACAGGCACCTTGGGCGCAGTGCGGCGCATGTGGGCCATGAGCTGCTCCAGCTGAGCTTCGGCCCGGTGCGCTGCAAAGTAGGCAATCTGCGGCTTGAAGGCGATGACCAGATCGGCTGTGGCGTCCACCATGGCTGCGCAAAAATCAAAAATCTTGCTGGCATCGCCCTTCATGCCGCCGGGAAACTTGGCAGGGTCCGGGTCCAGGCCCACACACAAAAGGGAGCCGTTTTGGCGCTCGGCGGTGCGCAGTTGTTCTAGAAAGGTCATCAGCCAA